>JAFWQP010000071.1 GCA_017509045.1 Bacteroidales bacterium | reverse complement strand
TGCAACAGCCCCTACGGTGTGAACGGCGATGTGTATTGTTTTACGAAAGACGGCACGGAACGTTGGCATGTGGAGGCAGGCATCTTCGCCTCGAAGGTGGTGTTTGTGAATAATGATGGAAATTGGGATGGGGATTGATTTTCACCTCCAGTAATTTTATTTTAGGGGCAATACAATAAAGTAGCGGTTGCTCCGTTAAATAAACTCCAGCTTAAAATGAGCTGGGGTTTTTCTATTTAACAAGGAACCGCTATGTCGTCACTGCCTCCCATATTCCTAGACCTTGCCATCATCTTGATAACGGCGGGGGTTATCACTGTTATCTTTAAATGGTTGAAGCAGCCGTTGGTGTTGGGATATATCGTGGCGGGTTTCTTCATCGGGCCCTATTTCCCTTGGTTCCCAGCCATCACCGACGACACCAATGTTCACGTGTGGAGCGATATTGGTATCGTGTTCCTGATGTTCGCCCTAGGCCTTGAATTTAGCATCAAGAAACTGAAGAAGGTGGGTGCCACAGGTGCCATCACTGCCTTAACCGAGTTGGCTATCATGTTTGTGCTGGGCAATATGGTGGGGCATATTTTGGGCATGGGACACATGGACTGCATCTTCCTCGGCTGTATGCTCTCCATCTCGTCCACCACGATTATTATCAAATCGTTCGACGACCTGAAACTGAAGCAGCAGAAGTTCACCAGCACGGTGACGGCAGTGTTGGTGGTGGAGGACTTGGTGGCGGTGTTGCTGTTGGTGATACTGTCCACACTGAGTGTCAGCAAGAGCTTCAACGGTGGTGAGTTGGCATTGAGCATGGTGAAACTGGGGTTCTTCCTCATTGTGTGGTTCACCTTCGGCATATTCCTTATCCCGACCTTTCTGCGCTGGATGCGCCGCTGGATGACCGAGGAGACCCTCTGCATCGTGGCGGTGGGTTTGTGCTTCGGAATGGTGGTACTCGCCGACTTTGCAGGTTTCTCCACTGCCTTGGGTGCCTTTGTGATGGGTGCCATATTGGCGGAGACCATCGAGGCGGATGTGATACACCGTATCATTACCCCCATCAAGAATCTGTTTGGAGCCGTGTTTTTCGTGTCGGTGGGTATGTTGGTCGACCCAGGGGTGTTGGTCAAGTATTTTGTACCTATATTGGTTATTGCGGGTACGGTAGTATTGTTCAAGTCAAGTGCCGCCACGTTGGGCATCCTGCTCAGTGGCAAGCCGATGAAAACGGCGATGCAGGGCGGTTTCTGCTTCTGTCAGATAGGTGAGTTTTCCTTTATCATTGCCGGATTGGGATTGAGTTTCGGAGTCATCGATGCCAACTTGTATCCTATCATTGTGTCTGTCTCGATTATCACCACCTTTGTTACGCCCTATATGATTAAGGCGGGCTTGCCTGCCTACGAGAAGCTATACCCCAAGCTACCCGCGCGGGTGAAAAAGGCTTTGGAGCAGTACAGTACCTCGTCGCGTGTGACGACTCACGAGAAGAAACTCTCAGACTTTGTCAAGAAGCAGTTAGTGACCATCTTGTTCTACGGGGTCATCCTTTTGGCGTTGGCGTTTTTGAGTTCCCTGTTGCTGAAACCCGCGCTCAACGGCTTGTTCGCCAGTTGGGATGCTGCCCCTATCTGGGGCAATCTGCTAGGAATGCTGATAACACTCTTCATCATGGCGCCCTTCCTCTGGGCGTTGGCGGTGAAGAATGTCAATCGCGACCGTGTGCGCAAGATGCTGCAGACCTACAATCACAGTCAGGTGGCCGTGATACCGCTGCTGGCGTTGCGCTACTTCCTTGCACTCTTTGTTGTGGGTTGGGTGGTGTCGAAATATGTGCATCTTGCGGTGGGCTTGCTATTTGTGATAGCAATCGTGGTGGTATTGGGGGTGCTGTTGAGCCGCCGTGCCACCGACTTCTACAACCGCATCGAAGACCGCTTTGTCGCCAACTTCAACCAGAGGCAGGCTCAACACTCGTTTCAGATACCCGAGTCGCTGGAGAAGAACTTCCTGATGGAACGCATGACCGTCACCCCCTATTCCCCCCTTGCTGGACTTACGTTGAACGGCACCCAGCTACGGCAGGAATACCATGTCAATGTGGTTACCATCGAGCGGGCCGGCAAAGTCTACGACTTGCCCGACAAGGATATGCTCATCATGCCCGCAGACAGGCTGACGCTGCTGGCGGGCGAAGACCAGCTGGCGCGGGTGCGTTCCGTCATTGAGGTGGAGCCTGACATGCTCATCCACGACCATTCCGACCATGAGATTAACACCTACCGTTTGGAGGTGGCTGCCGACAACCCGCTCGTTGGGGTAGACATACGCAATTCGGGATTCACCACCAAATACCACGCCATGGTCATCGGCATCGAACGTGGTCGCGACTATATGGTCAACCCCATGGCCGACACCCGTTTCCAAGCGGGCGACGTGGTGTGGTTCGTCTCACCCAAAGAACTTAAAATTAAAGAATTTCAAGTGCTAAATACCAATTCATGAAACAACGACTTCTCACGCTGGCACTGTTGACCATTCTCTGTGCCACAACCTATGCTCAAAACGACAAAGGTTTTGAAATCTCTAAGAATCTAGAGATTTTCGCTAATGTATACAAAAACCTGCATCAGAATTATGTCGACGATGTCGACCCGGGCAAGACCATGAAGGTGGCCATCGATGCCATGCTCGCCTCGATGGACCCCTACACCAACTATTTTGCCGAGAGCGACATGGAGGATGTCAAAATGCAGGTGCTGGGGCAGTACGGCGGTATTGGATCACTCATCCATCAGGAGGGTGGCAACATCTATATTGCCGAGCCATACAAAGACCTCCCTGCCGACAAGGCTGGTCTGAAAATCGGCGACCGCATCCTTGCCGTCAATGGCGAGAGCACCGAAGGCAGGAGCAATGCCGATGTCAGTGCCGCCATGCGCGGACAGGCTGGCACCGACGTGACTCTGCGTCTGGAACGCGATGGCAAACAGTTCGACGTCACCATCACCCGTGCCGAGATACGCCTGCCCAACCTGTCCTATAGTGGAATGGTGGCGGGCAACATCGGTTACATCCGGCTCGACGAGTTCACGCAAAACGCCGCCAAGAACGTCCGCGACGCTTTCCGCCAGCTCAAGCGCGACCACCCCGACCTCAAAGGCGTTATCCTCGACCTCCGTGGCAACGGTGGCGGACTGATGAGCGAAGCCGTGGACATTGTCAATATCTGGGTTAAAGCAGGCGAGCTGGTGGTGGAGACCAAGGGCAAGGTGGCATCTAAGAATATCAAGAGCCGCACCCGTATGGCACCCGAAGACCTCGACATCCCCTTGGCGGTGCTCATCAATGGCAGCAGCGCCTCCGCCAGCGAGATTGTAAGCGGCAGCCTCCAAGACCTCGACCGTGCCGTTATCATCGGCGACCGTTCCTTCGGCAAAGGCTTGGTGCAAAACATCGTGCCCATGCCTTACAACAGCCAGATGAAAATCACCGTGTCGAAATACTTCATCCCTAGTGGTCGCTGCATACAGGCCATCGACTACAAGCACCGCGACGAGAACGGCCGTGCCGTCAAAGTGCCCGACTCGCTCAAGACCGCCTTCTCCACCCGCAACGGGCGTACCGTATACGACGGTTTTGGCATCGAACCTGACGTGGAGGTCGAGCACGAAACCTCCTCGCTGCTCTCGGTGGCACTATACAACCGTTTCCACTACTTCAACTATGCCGTCAAGTTCGCCAAAGAGCATCCCACCATCGCGCCCGCTGGCGAATTTAAGATTACCGACGAGATATGGCAAGACTTTGTCAACTACCTCTCCGACAAAACCTACGAATACACTACCTATACCGAAAACATCATCGCCGACCTTCGCAAAGTGGCAGAAGAAGAAAACTACATGGACAACCTCAAGCAGCAGATCGACCAGCTGGAAAAGACCTACAAAGATGCCAAAAAGGAAGACCTCAACCGCAATCGCGAAGAGATTAGCCAGCTGCTCAAAGATGCCATCTTGCTGCACTACTACTACCGCCGTGGCTGCATCGAAGGAGCCTTAGCCGACGACCCTGACGTGAAGAAAGCCGTGGAGATTCTCTCATCTCCTGCCGAATACAACAAGATACTTGGGAAAAATTGAAAAATGAGAATTTTATAATTGCCTGATTGCCTTAAGAAGTAAGAATTAAGAACTATGAACTAAGAGAATGTGCGAATGTGTAAATCTTTGATTAACGAATTAACGCTGTAAAAATCGAGTGCATAGAAAGCTTGCTTTCTTTGCCGAGATGTAGCAGCGTCTCGAAGAAACACATTAACGAATTCACATTTTCAACATTTTCAACTTTCAATTTTCATGAGACTCTCAATCCATCGCAAGATATATGTCGTTTTGCTCTGTCTGTTGGCGGCAAGCATGACCACCTCGGTCTTTGCCACCAACCTGATATGGACCCTCCTGTTGGTCAACTGGGTGGCAGAGTGGAACTGGAAGGAGAAATTCTCCAATTTTCGTAGCAACTATCTGTTACAGGCATTTCTAGTCCTGTTGTTCGTCCACCTGCTCTGGCTTATCGGCACTAGCAACATGCACTATGCCCTCTTCGACCTCCAGAAGAAGCTCCCCCTCTTTGCAATCCCCTTCGTTGTACTTACCAGCCGCCCGTTGGAGCAGAAAGAGCGGCTTAACGTTGGCATCGCTTATACTGCTGCCGTTATGGTGGTCTCCATCATTGGTGTGGTGCGCTACTTCACCATCCCCGACATTCCCTACCGAGACATCATCCCCTACATCTCCCACATCCGCTATGGCCTCAACGTCTGTATGACATTGGTGCTGCTTGTCTATGCCGCCGTCCGCTACCGTCTCCCATGGCTCTATGCCCTTAATGCCTTGTTAATCCTATGGTTCGTATTAGTGCTGCTGATGCTACATTCCTATACAGCCTTCATCATTCTGTTGGTCATGCCGTTGGTGCTGCTGCTAGGCTATGGTCGCAGCCTTTCACGCAAGTCACATACCACGGTGGTGCTGCTTTATTGTGGTCTGTTGGTGGCATTGGCGGCGTTGGTCGGACGCTATGCCTACGACTACTACCATCTGCAACCCCTCTCCTCCGAGCCGTTGGAAATCTATACCGCCAACGGCGCGCCCTACCGCCACTGTCACGACGGCCTTATCGAAAACGGCAACTACATCCACCTCAATGTGTGCGAACAAGAGCTGCGCCAACAATGGGCAGCCCTCAGCGACTACCCCATCGACTCTCTTACCCCCGTAGGCTATTCCGTCTATCCAGCCCTTTTGCGTTACCTCAATGGTATGGGTGTCACCAAGGACAGCCTTGGCATGACCCACCTTACCCCCGCCGATGTGGCTGCCATCGAAAAAGGCATCGCCAATCCTGTCTACCTGCAGCACGGGCCGCGCAAGATGCTCTATGTGCTATTCTACGAATACGAAAACTACCGTTGCTGCCACAGCGTCAGCAACTTCTCCGTCCTACAACGTCTCGAGCTTTGGAAAGCCGGTTGGCAGGTGTTCTGCCAGCACCCCCTCATGGGCGTAGGCACGGGCGACGTGGTCGATGCCACCCACCAACAGCTTCGAGCATCAGAATCTCCTTTGGCCGACACCGACCTCCACACCCACAACCAATACCTCAACTTCCTACTAGCCTTCGGCTTATTAGGCTTTGGGCTGATACTCTTCTTCTTCATTCGCGCCATCATCAATGCATTCAAGCAGTCAAATAATCAAACATTCAAGTATTCACACATTCTCTATCTCGCCTTCCTCTGCATACTGCTCATCTCATTCATCAGTGAGGACACCCTCGAAACCTTAGCAGGCATCACCTTCTCAGTCATGGGCTTTGCCCTGCTCAGTAGGGGCGTACCCCCGTGTACGCCCGAAAATGGCGTATCCCCGTGTACGCCCGAAAATGGTGTGCCCCCTTTACATCTATAGAAATCCCTTAATTGGGCGTACACGGGGGTACGCCCCTACAATTCCATGTACCACTACCACACCCTAGCCAACGGCATCCGCATCATATTCCGTCCCACCCAATCCATCGTCGCCCATGCTGGAGTCTATATCGGCGTAGGCTCTCGCAACGAGCAGGGACCCGAAGAGGGCATCGCCCACTTCATTGAGCACTCCATTTTCAAAGGCACCGAACATCGTCGTTCCTACCACATCCGCAACCGCATCGACGGTGTTGGTGGCGAACTCGATGCCTTCACCACCAAAGAGGAAACCTGCATCTATGCCTCCGCACTCTCCGAGCATCTCGAACGCTGCCTCGAGCTCTTTGCCGACCTCATCTTCCACTCCACCTTCCCCGAGCATGAGATTGAGAAAGAAAAGGATGTAGTCATCGAAGAAATCAACCTCTATCGCGACAGCCCTGCCGAATTGATATACGACGAGTTCGAAGAACGCTTCTTCGGTACCCATCCCTTAGCGCACAACATCCTAGGCACCAAGCGCAACGTACGACACTTCACCTCCGAGATGCTTACCCGCTTCATGCGCAGCCACTACACCCCCGATCGCATGGTCATCTCCGTTGTTGGCAATGTCGATTTCCAGCGGCTCGTCCGACTTTGCGAGAAACATTTCGGAATTGAACGTGGAAAAACGAAAGGAGAAACTGAGTCAAGTGTGGCAACCAATTCTCAATTCTCAACTTTCAATTCTCAATTCAACGACACAGTCCATAAGCGTACCCACCAAGTGCACATGCTCGTAGGCGGTGCTGCGCCGACCCTTTTCGACAACCAAAAGACAGCCTTCACCCTGCTCAACAACATCCTTGGCGGTCCCGCCATGAACTCGCGTCTCAATGTGGCGGTGCGCGAGAAAGAAGGCTTCTGCTACACCATCGAGTCGCAATACGTCCCCTTCACCGACGCCGGCCTGTTCTACATCTATGCCGGTGTCGACAGTGGAGCCTCCGAGCGTGCCACCCAGCTAATCCTTGCCCAGTTACGGCAGTTGCGCGACGTGCGCCTCACCCCGCAGCAGCTCCGTGCCGCACAAATCCAGTTCATCGGCCAGATGGCAATCACCAACGATTCAGGCCTCAACGAGATGCAGAGCATCGGCAAAGCCTATCTCAACTTCGACCATGTCGACACCCTCGACGAGATGAATCGCGACATTCTCGCCCTCACCCCCGCCGACATACAGTCTGCCGCCCAGCAATTCCTCCGCGAAGAAACCCTCAGCTGCCTATACTATAAATAAGCATCCCCAAAAGATGTTTGGGTGAAAATACACAAACAATCAAGCTATCAGACAATCAGGCAGTCAAACAATCAAACATCTTTTTCAATTCTTATTTTTTTATTTCAAGCAATATTTTTCAAGCGTTTGCGTTATCAATACTATAATGTAATATTATAGCGCATTTTGCTTCGTATGAAAACCAATCTGTTTAAATTATCTGCCTGTTTCTTGCTGATGATGTTCATGGTATTGCCTACGCAGGCGCGCAAGAAACCTACTTATGAAATAACACTGAAAATCAAGGGCTGTCGCGATTCCGTAATGTATCTGGGTTACTACTACGCCAAAGGAAATTCAGTTGTGGATACCGCCTATATCGACAAGACGGGCCGTTTTGTGTTCACCAGCACCACCGACACCCTTGCCCCAGGTCTCTACTTCTTTGCCAATCCTAAAGGCACATACGTGGAGTTTGTGGTATATCACGAGAAGCCTTTCTTCACCTTCGAAACCGAGCAAAAGGATTGGACAACGAACATGAAGGTGAAGGGCAGTGCCCAGAATGAGTTCTTCTTCGATTTCCACCGTGCCGATGCTGAGTTTGATAACAATCTTGCCGAGAATCAAATCAGGCTCGACTCGGCAGCATTTGCGACATACAGAAGGCAGCAGTTGCTTAAACGCGACACTATGATTATGTCCTATATCAAGGGCAATGATGACATGTTCCTGTCGAAGATGATGACAGCCACATGGGACAAGGAGCCGCCCCTTGTGGACGAGAAGGGCGATACCATGACCATCGACCAACGGAGGCTCTATTACCTGAACCATTATTTCGACAACATTCCGCTTGACGACAACGCCATCATCCGCACACCCAAGAAGGTGTTCTACGACAGGGTGATGGATTTCTTCGATAAGTACTTGAAGTATGCTCCCCCGCAGACGATTATCGACTATCTAGACCCCGTGTTGGATCGTGCCAAGGCTGCACCCGACGTGTTCAGTTACTTGGTGATGGCTATGATGCAGAAATATCTGCAAAGTCCCGTGGCGGTATACGATGAGGTGTATGTGCACATCGCCAAGAAGTACTACGACAGCGAGGACAACTTCTGGTCGTCGCCCAGCAATATCGAGAAAGAGATGCAGCGTGCCAACAAATGGGACCGCCTTTTGGTGGGTCGCGAAGCCCCCGAGCTGATATTGTACGATACGCTGCGTGTGCCCCATTCGCTACATGCCATGCCCAATAAGTGGAAACTGCTAATCTTTTGGTCGCCCGGCTGTGGTCACTGCCAGCATATCATCCCCAAGGTGTACGAAGTCTTTGAGCAGTATCGCGAGCAGTACGACATCGGTGCCTTCACCATCCTCAGCGAGCCCGACGACAAGACCCGTAAGGAGTGGCGCGAATTTATGGTCAAGCACGGCATGAACAGCCCCGCATGGCTGAGTCTCGACGGCGGCGAGGCCAATGTGGATTGGCATGCGGTGTACGACATCCAATCAACCCCCCAAATCTATCTGATTGACGAGAATAACATCATCCAAGCAAAAAAATTGGGCGAAAACTCGATAGAAGAAGTCCTAAAGGCCTTCTGCGGGGCGAAACTTGATGAAAAGTAAGAAGTTACTAAATTGAAAATTGAAAACTGAAATTTTGCTGCCGTAAAAACATTGAACTCTAATCTATCAACAACTCTAAACTTTAAACTATCGACTTTAAACTAAAAAATCTAGCCAATTTTTAATTTCAAAGATATATGAAAAAAACTACAATTATGGCTGTCGGTATCGTCGCTATGACTGTGCTGGCAGGCGGATGCAAAAAAACTATGGACAATCCTTTCTTCGCCCCATGGGGCACCCCCTACGAAATCCCCGATTTCGCAAAGATTAAGACCGAACACTACATGCCCGCATTCCAAGAGGGCATGAAGCAACAGCTGGAAGAGATTGACGCTATTGTCAACAATAGCGAGGCTCCTACTTTCGAGAACACCATCGAGGCCTACGAGTACAGCGGCGAGCTGCTCAACAAGGTGGCTGGCGTGTTCTTCAACCTGAGCGAGTGCGAAAACAGCGACGAGATGGAGGCTATCGCCGAAGAGGTGACACCCCTGCTGTCGGCTCATGGCGACAACATAGCCCTCAATGCCAAGCTGTTTGAACGCATCAAGGCAGTCTACGACCAGAAGGACAACCTCGGTCTGAACCCTGAGCAGATTCGTCTGCTTGAGGAAACGTATAAGGGCTTTGTGCGCAGCGGTGCCAATGTGCCCGCCGAGCAGCAGGCACGTTTCCGTGAGCTGAACGAGCAGATTGCTTCGCTGACGCTCCGTTTTGCGCAGAATGTGCTGAAGGCAACCAATGCCTATCAGCTGGTGCTCGATGAGGCTCCCGCAGGTCTCACCGCCGACCAGATTGCCGCAGCAAAGGAAGCTGCCGATGCCGACGAGGCGACCAAGGGCAAGCTGGTGTTCAAGCTCAACCTGCCCAGTTGGGAACCCTTTATGCAGAACTGCGCCGACCGCAACCTGCGCAAGCAGATGTGGGATGCCTACAGCACCCGCTGCGACGGTGGCGAGTATGACAACACCAAAATTATCGACACTTTGGTAAACCTCCGTTTGGAGCGTGCCAACATCCTCGGTTTTCCCACCCATGCCGACTATGTGTTGGACGACTGCTTGGCTAAGACCCCCAAGGCGGTGTACGACTGCCTGATGCAGATATGGTATCCCGCCTTGAAGAAGGCTAAGGAAGAATGCGCGGAATATCAGAAGATGATTAAGGCCGACGACCCCACCGCCAAGCTCGAGCCGTGGGATTGGCGCTACTATAGCGAGAAACTGCGCAAAGAGAAATACGACTTGGACGACGATGTGGTGCGCCCCTATTTCTCGTTGGACAATGTGCGTGAGGGCGCTTTTGCCACTGCGGGCAAACTGTATGGCATCACCTTCCGCGAGAATCCCGACCTGCCCACCTACAACAAGGAGGCTCACGTCTACGAAGTGATGGACGGTGGCGAGGTTATCGGCATTTTGTATATGGACTTCCACCCGCGTGAGAGCAAACGCAGCGGTGCTTGGATGACCGAGTTCCGTGGACAGAAGGTGAACCAAAAGGGCGAGAACGTCATCCCCATCATACAGGTGGTGTGCAACTTCACCAAGCCTACTGGCGACAAGCCTTCGCTGCTGAACTTCGACGAGAGCGAGACACTCTTCCACGAGTTTGGCCATGCCTTGCACGGCCTGTTGAGCAAGTGCCACTATCCCTCGCTGGCGGGTACCAATGTGCCGCGCGACTTTGTGGAACTGCCTTCGCAGATTATGGAGAACTGGTGCCGCAACCCGCAGGTGATGAAGACCTACGCCAAGCACTACCAGACTGGCGAAGCCATCCCCGACGAGCTGATTGCCAAGATTGCTGCCGCCCAGACCTACGGGCAGGGCTTCATCAACACCGAGTTGCTGGCTGCCTCGCTGCTGGATATGGACTACCACAGCCTTGCTGTCAAACAGTCCATCAATGCCGACGAGTTTGAGAGGATGCACCTCAACGCCATCGGCCTCATCCCCGAAATCATCAGCCGCTACAAGAGCCCCTATTTCCAGCATATCTTCACCACCGGATATGACGCCGGCTATTACAGCTATACTTGGACTGCCATCCTCGACCACGATGCCTTTGCCGCCTTTGTGGAGAGTGGCGACCTATACAATCCCGAGTTGGCGAAGAAGTTCCGCCACATCTTGGAGAGCGGCAACACCGAAGACCCGATGCAGATGTACATCAACTTCCGTGGCAAGGAGCCTAGCGTCACCCCGCTGCTGAAAGACAGAGGACTGATTTAAAATTGAAAGGTGAAAATTGAAAATTGAAATTTGGCTGGCGCAGTTATCTGTCAATTTATTATTCACAATTCACTAATCGCTAATCACAATGTCAGAAGAAATAAAGAAACTATACCGCAACCCCCGCGACAAGCGTATCGCGGGGGTATGCAGCGGTATTGCTGAATACCTCAACGTGGATGTCACTGTGGTGCGCATCCTCTTTCTGATTGCCCTGCTGTGCTTCGGCACGGGATTGGGCATA
>JAFWQP010000070.1 GCA_017509045.1 Bacteroidales bacterium | reverse complement strand
GTCCGGGCTGTACAATGAAGACGGTGTTAGGCCCGTAATGGTAGTTCTTTCCGTCAACTACGGTGATACCGTTGCCAGACGACACCCAAGCCACCTGGTAGAAATCGTTACGCGACGGCTGCACCGTCACTTCGCGATTGTTACCCAGTACATCCTCTAAATTATACAATGTAAACCCCATCTCTTGGTCTTGGGGAAATAAATTGTTTGTTTTTATCTCATTGATATTCTGTTGATTCTTCATTTGTCAGAACTTTGAATACACCATGCAAATATACGAAAAAACAATGATATAGAAATCTTTTTTTTATACTTCAGATTTCTGGTACATTCCCTCCTTTCGATGGTGAAATTCGAAAAGTACCATGAAAGGGAAGAATTGAATAACTCCACACCCCAGCAATGGATGTACTTTTGCATCAGAAAACAAGAACAAAAAGTTTTCAACAAATGATTAAGAAATCAAGCAATTAAGGCAATAATAAGTAGTTATTAACCATCAAAAATATCAAAAAATGAAGAAATTTTTCGTAATGTTTTTTGTGGCAGCATCGCTGCTCACGGTCTCCTGCACCAAGGAGAATGACCCCACTAACCCCAACGCAATCACCGAAGCCAATCTCGTAGGCGAATGGGGATGGCCGAGCAACCATGAGATGAAAGGCAGTAAGATCATCCTCAATGCAGACCATACCGGCGGCGGCATGCCTATGAGCAAATTCAACTGGACGCTCGACGGCAACAAGTTTGTCGGCTTGTCGGTATATGGCGGCTATCGGCTGGAGATGACCATCAAATCTATCAATGGTGACAAGATGGAGGTGGAAGGCCAGCATCAGCTCATCGACAACGACGGCAATGTGATTCGCGTCGAGCACACAGCCACAGGGACGCTGGTGAAGACCGTCACCACGCAGTAGCCCACGCTGACGACAGACCTCATGGTCGGAACTTGGAACTTTGATGCAGACGACCATCTTCTCAGATGGGACATGACGGTGAACAGCGACGGCACATGTGTTGACAATGGTTCCAATTGCACATGGACAATCAACGGCTCCGAGTTCAACTGGGTTCATGAGACCTTGAACGAATCATTTACAGCCGAGTCAATGACCTCGACTGCCATGAAAATCACGCTGCATGGGACTTATGTGACTTCCCACGGAAGTACGTATCACGGCACCCTCACGAAAAACCTCTAATAAATTGCATTGACCAACCTCCTCTACGGCGTGTAAAAGCTGCTGCAAATCAAGAATGACTAATTAAAAAGTTTTGTGTGTAATATGTAGATTATCAACTAAATACCATCCACATACAGAAGTCCGGCAATTATTCGTTGTTAAATAAAAAAAAAGTTGTACTTTTGCATTCAAAAAATCAAAAATTAAACCCCATCTTATGAAAAAAGTATTCTTAATATTTGCAGCGACATTAATGCTTGGCATGACCCTGCGGGCGCAGCAGTGCGACACCATCACCACGCTGCCGTGGGTCAACGACTTCGCCACCGACTATGACTGTTGGACGACCGTTGGCAGTGCCGGTTGGAACCTGGTTGTTTCGTCGAGCAGTGCAGTAAGCATAGTGGCCGACCATATCGTCGGAGGCACCGCTCCTCGCATCATCGCGTCACCGGCGGTGACGCTGCCTGCCGACAGCACGGGTCTGCGGCTGCATTGGAAGATGAAACGCACTTATAGCGGCTCCGCGAGATATATGGTGCTTGTCACCACTGCCAGCCGCGACAGTTTGGCGGGCTACGACACACTCGTTAATGCTTTCTGTAGCAATGCGGGCAATTTGGCACCCTATAGCCTCAGCCTGGCCGACTATGCGGGACAGACCGTGTCGATAGCCTTCTGCCTACCGCTCCAAGGTAGTCAGTCGCGAGGCTTGGTGATTGGCGATGTCGCTATCTACAGCGACCGTATGGCAATAGGCACCCTCTCGGGCCCCGACTACTGCGTCGTGGGCGACAGCGCGACGTTCACTCTCAGCCTGTCGCAGGGCGACACCACAGGCCTTGCCTACGCGTGGCATAGCTTGCTGACCGGTGCCACGGGTTCCGACTCGACGTTCTCCATTGTCCACACCGCTGCGGGTTCCGACACCGTGTCGGTCACCGTCAGCAATGCCTACGGTACTATCACCTACCGCAAGCCGATTACCGTCTACGCCTGCCCCACCATCAGCACCTTCCCGTGGACGGAAGGTTTCGTGCAGAACGGCTCCTACAACGCCTGCTGGGTGGTCGACAGATACAGCCACAGCAATGGCAGTTACTTTACCTGCAACGACGAGGACGGCAACAGCGTGACTGTCCACAACTACTTATCGGCCTTCAGTGGCGGATACCTCATTACCCCCACCATCCAACTGCCTGCAAATGCCACGAACCTCTCGCTGGTATTGACCTATCGGAACTGCGGCATGGAGGTGCGTGTGGGTCCGACCTCTGCCACCGACACAGCCCTCTTCAACAATGTTATCTTCCATGAGGAGCCGTCGGGCAACAGGCTCAAGGTGCGCAAAATTCCTCTTGAATCCTTCGCTGGGCAGACTCTCCGGATGGCTCTGGTGCGTTTCGGTAGTGGTGCCACTTCGTATGTGGTCAGCGTAGGCATCGACTACGACACCCTGCCGGTTCTTGCCACCATCAATGGGCCGAGCACTACACTCGCCGACACTTCGATTGTCCTTACGGCATCGCTTCGCAGAGGCAGCACCGACGGGTTGCACTACAGCTGGACGTCGCTGCTGGGCGGCATCATCACACCAAACAGCGACGACGACACGATAACTGTGTTCTATCCTTCGGGCATCGGCACCGCGAACGACACAATAACCGTGGTGGCAGCCAACCTCTACGGTGCCGACACTGGGCGGCTGGTGCTGCATGTGATAGACTGTTCGCCCGCCGACACCCTGCCATGGATAGAGACTTTTGACGACGGAATCGTCTGCTGGTACAAACCCGAAGGGAGCAAGTGGCGTGCCAATCAGCAAAACCTGTACATCGATGCCCAATACGACACGTTGGGCAGCTGGATCATGTCGAAGCCGATAGCCATCCCCGCCGACACAAACGGAGTGGCGTGCCTGACATGGAAGGTGGCGTCATCCGTGAGTACATATCGGCACATATACAGCGTGCTCGCCACTGCCGATACCGTAGGGATAGACACAATGAACTATTCCCTGCTCTACACCGATACTGCCCAGCACACCTCTTATAGCAACTACAATACCCGCAGTGTGCGGTTGGACCAATATGCGGGGCAGTACATACGGATTGCGTTCCACAACCAGTCGCTCCCTTTGGGGGTTACCAATACAACAGGTTTGTATATCGACAATGTGACGGTTAAGATGACATACGCACCAGATGTGGAGCTGGCCGCATCGTCGCCGACCTATTACTATGACGATACCGTTGCCATATTCACCGCCAGACTGGCAGAAGGCGGCAGGAACGGCCTCACCTTTCTCTTCCATTCGACCATGCTGGACAGCACGATGACGATGGTGACGAATGCCGATACCGTAACGTGGACGCTGCACTATCCCGCATCGGGCGTCACAACCGACACGGTGACCGTCATAGCCACCACTGTCTATGGGAGCGACACTGCCCGTGTGGTGGTCACCGTCAACCAGTGCGGTCCAACGGAGGCTGCAAGGTGGAGCGAAAACTTCACCAGCGTTATCGCATACAATCAGGCGGAACAGCTGCCACTGTGCTGGCGCCGCTACTGGAATGGGAGCAATGCCGCATACGCGCCGCGTGTGGTTAGCAGCTACAACTATGGCAGCATAAGCGGATATTACGACTACCCCTTGCTGATGCTGGCAGGATTGATGTCGTCGCTTGACACCGTGAGCGTGGTTGAAACACCCCTCTTTGCCGACACGTTGAACAGGCTGCTCCTCTCGCTATGGTATCTGCACGAGAACGCGAACCGCGGGCAGATGTCGGTAGGCTATATGCAGGACAACACCTTTGTGTCGGTCGACGATTTGGCTCCCCAATCTGCCGGACTCACCGACACGGTGAGCCTTGCAAGCATTCCCGCCGATGTACATCGATTGGCCATCCAATGGAAACTGACCAACGACTATAAATATGGCGTTGCGATAGACAATCTGCTCATCTTTGAGCGCGACACGATGCCCAAGGTGCGGCTTCTGGCACCCTCCTCGACCTATATGGGCGATACCACCGCCTTCACAGCCGAGTTGCGGGACGGTGTGACGGACAGCCTCCACTATATCTGGCACAGCACACTGATGGACAGCACATGGACTACCCATGGAACGGACGGGGTGACCGAAATAGTCTATACTGTCGGCGGTACCGACACACTGTCTGTTGTTGCCACTAACGCCTTTGGGAGCGATACGGCTCGGACAATAGTGAATGTAAACATCTACCCGCTACCGCAGATAACATTGACGGCATCTGATACAATAGCCTGGTTTTATAATCTGCCAAGCGTGACGGTGGCGTATACCACAACTGTCAACGGCTGCTCCCGCAACGGGCTTACTTTTACATGGCACAGTACGCTGCTGGACAGCAGCTATACACATTCGTGGGAGTCGTCGGCACCGAGTTGGACGCTCAACTACTATGCCGCCGGTATCGATACCGTGACACTTATAGCAAGCAATGTGCATGGCAGCGATACGGCACAGGTGATAGTGCGTGTGTTCAACTGCGGAGCAACTGCGCTGCCCTACTATGAGGACTTTGAAGATGTCGCACCTACCTCCTGGATGGAGAACGAGGGCAATATGCCGACATGTTGGCTTATGGGATGGACCGGTTCTAGTACGAATGCCCGCCTGCCTTATATTGTCAGCAGCTACCATTCCATTAGCATAACTAGTAATGCGCTGCTGATGATGGCGGGACGTGATGCCAACTGCCGCAATTGGGTGCAGGTCAAACTGCCTCGATTTGCGCAGCCGCTGAACGAGTTGATACTCGCGTTAGACTACTGCCAAGAGAATGCCACGAATGGCATCCTCTCGGTGGGATATTTTGACGAGACCCTTCTCACATACACGCCTGTCGACACGCTGGAGGCGCACACGGGCAGCTATCTGCGCGATACGGTCCGTTTCTTAGGCCTTACCCCACCGGAGGGAGCGCTGATTACCCTGCGTTTCTACAACACCGTGTCGCACTATGGTGTTGCCATCGACAATGTGGCGGTGTTCGTCAACGATGCGCTGACCAACCTGACGGTGGACAGCATCGGGGCATCGTGCGTCAGCCTCAGCTGGTCGCCGTCGGCGAGTGCCTCAGCCTACGTGGTGTCGGTGGATGGTGTGGGCGACACTATTGTTATTGACACCAATGTCACGCTATGCGGGCTGTACGACAACACCGACTATGAGGTGCGAGTTGCGGCCCTGATGGGCGGCGACACCAGCAACTATGTTTCTGCCACGTTCCATACCTTGCTGCTATGTGCGCCTGTGGTGAATACTCATGCCACAATTGTGGGCGACAGTCTGGTGGTCGGATGGCAATACGACACCACGGGCAGTGCTGATCCGACGGGCGCAAGGGTTGTCATCAGCGACCTGACGCTGGGCGGAACAGAGCGTGTCGACACAATAATGGGAACAGATACCACATGGACGGTATCATTTATTGCAGGCCACAGCTATGCCGTCAGCGTGCATGCCTTGTGTGACAGTGCCACCGCCCACGAGGCGGACACCGTAGTCGTGCATGTCGCAGCGAGCGTATGCGACGAGTTGCGCGGCACCTATACCGACAACAGCAATTTCTTCTACACTTGGGCTCTCCGCTATTACAGTCAGGTGCTCTATCCCGCCTCGTTTGTAGCGACGGTCGACACCCTGTTCGGTATCGCCTTCCGTGTCGCCACCTCGACCAATCGTGCCAGTCGTGTATGGGATGTTTATCTTGGACACACATCGCTGTCCACGCTCACTACCCCCATCGGAGCCGACAGCCTTACACTTGTGGCGAACGACTACGTATTCCTAGTTGGCGACACAGGCTGGGTGCGCATCATGTTCGACACCCCGTTTGCATACGACGGAAGCAGCAACCTCGTCGTAACCATCGACGACAACACCGGCGCATACAGCAACGGACTGTCGTTTGGCGCGAACAATGCCATCGGGGGAAATCTCCTCTCGATAAGCTCTTTCAGCATGAGTACCGTGAGCGACCCCGACCCCTATACCCTGAACTTTGAGACGGAAAGCAACTTGCGCAAACCCGACATCCAACTGCTAGGCGGCTGCCAAGATACGGCGTGCCTGTCGCCCATGGTCGCGACAGAGGGCACCACAGCGGGTAGCATCACTCTCGGTTGGGTCCGACGGGGCGTCGAAAGCCTTTGGCAGATTGAATACAGGTCTTCTGCCGATGCACCATGGGTTGTTGCCGACACCACACGTGCCACCACCTATACCATCGGTGGGCTCATGCCCTCGACACTCTATCAGGTGCGTGTTGCCGCCCTCTGCTCGGGCGATACGCTCTACGGCGACCCCCTGTCCGTCAGCACCTCATGTGACACTGTCGGCCTACCCTACCGTACCGACTTCACCCTCGGACACCAGCCCTGCTGGATTGAGGGCGGCTACTATGGCGGTGACTTCACGGGAATACGCATAAGCGGGCGTGAGGCATATTACCCGCTCGACAGCATTGTTTCACCAGTGGTTTCCGCCTCCCTGTCGGATGCAATGGTGACAATCTGGGTCGTCAACCCACGCGACGACAGCCCTACTACCAGCTATGCCTCCAGCTTGGCGGTAGGTGTTGCCAATGCCGATGGCAGCGGAGCCGTGTGGATTGACACAGTTCCAATCTTGTCTCGCCATATGGTGGAGGAGCACACCGTCTACCTCGCAGGGTATACTGGAAGTGCCCACAACGTCATCATACGTGTCATTGGAGGATTGGCAGACGTGCAGAGCGTCACTATCGACTATCACAGCAGCTGCTTACCGCCAAGCCACTTGGGTGTAGCCCAATTCACCGACACTTCAACCACGATACAATGGACAACCGACGATAGTATAGGCTCGTTCGCAGTGTATCTCGACAACACGTTGTGGAGCATCACGTCGGCATCGAGCTATACCTTTGCACCGCTGTTGCCCGACACACAGTACACCGCGTCGGTGCGCAAGATATGCTCGCCAGGAGACACCTCCGAGGCCGTCCGGCATTTATTCCACACACCCTGTGCAGTGCAAAGCCTACCCCTGTTCGAAGATTTCAACTATGCTCTCAACGACGACCATTCGGGTTTGCCCGACTGTTGGTATCAGCAGTTCTTCGACAACAATGCAATTGCCTACGGCCTTTCCACCTTGGACTACACGCTTCTGATGCTCGAGTGCACAAGCAATGCCGACAGCACGGTGGGCAACTATGCCATTTCGCCGATGCTGAATGTCGGCGCGCGTGGTGCCATAATTCGATTCAAAGGCCAAGCCTCGTTCCATGGGGATGTGACGGTGGGCGTGATGACCGATATCAGCGACACCTCAACGTTCATCCCATGCGTCAGCGTCTCGCAATCCAATACAGGGTTGCGGTGGTATCAGTTTAGCACCGAGAACATGGCTCTCCCCGACGTATGGTCTTTGGCGGTCCGCTTCAGCGGAAACCGCACGGGCATATTCGACTCCCTTTATGTCGACGCCATCCCGGTGCCGGAATACCGTGTGACGCTCTCGGCCAACGATACTGCTATGGGGACGGTGACCGGCGACGGCATATACCAGGAGGGTGCAGTCGCCACCATCACTGCAGTGCCCTACACGGGGTATCGATTTGACGTATGGAGCGACGGCGATACCACCAATCCGCGTACGCTTTTGGTAACATCCGATACGGTCTTGGTCGCCTACTTCAGCATCATAGATGATAGTTTAGACATCGACTATCCGCAAACAACAGACGATCTGCTGCGTCTCTACCCCAATCCCACCACAGGAATGGTGACCATCGAAAGCAGCCAAGCGACAGCTATTACGCTGATTGACATCTATGGGCGCAAAGTGGTGCAGATGCGTGTGGACACCGGTCACACGTCCCTTGACCTCAGCCGACTGCCCCGAGGCATCTATTTCGTTCGCATAGACGGCAGCTCGATAGTGAAGAAGCTAGTGTTGGGGGCAATTGAGAATTGAAACTTCGCGGCGGCGGTTGGTCGCTCCCGCGAGATTTCATTTTTCAATTTACGATAATCTCGTCGGTAAAAATCCAGGAGGGGTTGCCTGTGGCACGGTGCCAGACGGGGATGGTGGGCAGGGGGATGGCCTGTACACGCACGTAGCGGGCACGGCGACTGAAGCGTGGTGAGGCAAAGGTCTTTATTTCGGGTACTGCAAGGCGGGTGGGGTCGTCGGGGTGAATGGTTCCGACATACTGCCAGTCCTTTCCATCTTTAGAGACATAATAATTGATGGTCTGTGGAAAGAATATCCACGAAAGGGGATAGTAAAAGAAATCAAGGCGGATCTCGTGTATCCGCTTTCGGCTACCAAGGTCGATGACCGCGTCGAGGGTGTCGCCAAAGAAGCCGAGCCACGAGTGGCGGTAGTCGAGAATGCCGGCGCGACCGTCGGTGAGTCCCTGAGCTCCGCCGGCATAGTACTGGCTGTCGGGTTGATGGAGGAGGGTGACGGGGCATTGGCGGGCAAGATTAGTCTGGCTGCATTTGGCAAGGTAGTTGTCAATGTCGGTGCGGTATTCCTGTAGTGAGTAGCCCATTTCGTGAAGGATGGTAAGGCCAAGACGTTTGCCATCGGCAACAAAACGGTCGGCACGTGACACGAAAGTGTTGTCCATAGGCAGGTAGCCCGCCATGGTTAGTTCGAGGATGGCATAGTCGATGGAGAGCTCAAGGAATCGGATGCGGTCGTTGAGTATTTTGGTGCGGGTGCCGTAAACAATATCATGGTCTAGATAGATTACCTCCTGCCCGTTGTATTGGCGCACACTGTCGTAGGCGGCGGCGATAAGGGCTTGGTATTTGGATATCTGTTGGGGCGCGAGATAACCTTGCGCAGCGTCGACGGGATAGCCGTAGATGTCTAACCGCTGGCCCGAGGCGATGAGTGAGCGGTGCATCTCGCGATAAAGCTCTTCAATAGGCTGCGCTGCGTAAGCATAGTGGTGGATGCAAAAGTCATGCAGCAGTGAGTCGGGGTCGGCATCGACATTCCAAAGGAGCTTGGCGAGCATGTATTCTCGCAATTCCATCCACGAGGTCACGTTGTTGGCACCAGTGCCTTGCTCGAACATCAGGCGCACGCCATGGTCGTGGAAATACTTTAGGTTAGGCTGCAGCACATGGAGGTTGGGGAAGGGATTCCACATGTTGCGAAACTGCACCACATAGTCCCAGAGGTATAATTGAGATTTGAGAATTGAGAATTGAGAATGGGCTGTCGCACCCGAATTATTCTCCATTCCCAATTCTCCATTCTCAATTCCACAGAGTGCCGCCCAGTCTTCCATATCTTTACGGAACGATGCCTCGGCGGGGGAGGTGGAGATGGCCTCCTGCCGACCGCACTCGATGGAGCAGAACATGATGCTGACATTACTATCGGGCTTCTCAATATGTCCGTTCACAGGCTGGGGTGCCCAGCGGGTGAACTGGTAGGCAAGTGTGGAGATAGTCTTGTTGGGGAAACGACGTGCCACTTGATTGATGAAATGAATGAGTGTGCCGGAGGGTCCGCCATAGAGCGAGTCCATGTGACGGCAGCGGGGGCACTGGCAGACGTTGTAGTTGTCGTTGTTCGATACCGACCATATCTGAGCGTCGGGCTGGTCGGCCATCATCTTGGCAAGGTTGGCGCAGAGGGTGTCGAGCACTTCGGGGTTGGAGAGGCATAGCTGCCCGTCGCGCACACGGCGGCCGTCAATCTCGGAGAACCACTCGGGATGGCTGTCGAAGTATTGCTGGGGCGGTATAAGTCTCTGGAAAGTGTGAACATACATATTGTCCGCCCAGCGGAGAGGACCTGACGCATCGTGGTTCCAAATGTATTGGCCGTCACTGCCAACACGCAGGCGGCGGTGGAGGGCGTGCCAGTCGGCATAGTCCTGACTGTGGTGGGGGGTGTAGTACCATATCTCGCGGTAGGCGAAACTGGGGTTGTTCAACTCGTCGACAACAGGAAGTCCTGGTTGTATGTTAGGGGCAACGTCGGGTATCTGGTGGTGCGTCATGCGGTAGCCTTTCAGCTCCAATAGGCGGCAGGCACCGTAGTAGACAGCCTTGTCCTGCAGACCGTATATGACTGCCAGCCGTCCGTCGCTCTTGAGGATGAAACCGTCATCGCGTATTTCGCCCTTGCGCGTGAGACACCAGTTGGCCAAATGGGTCTTGCCCACAAAGATAGAGGGTAACTGATTGCCATAATTGGGATTGAAGAAAGAATAGAGCGAGTCGGAATGGGCAGGCTCAGGGATGATGACATAGTCCCTTAAGTATCGGTGCAGCAGACGCGCTGTAAGGAGCTCGATAGAGTCGGCATCAACGGGCACGACAATCTGCCCTTGAATGGAGATGGGTTTCGGCTCAGTGGAATGGTTCACGAAACCTTGCCTCTCCGGCCAATTCTGAGCCACCAAGGATGGGGAAAAAAACACCACTAGACCTATGGTCAGCAGAAAGGCCTTATAGCGTAAAATGGTCGCCATTGATTGATATTTTGAGTGACCTGTGACCTTGTTAAACTAAAAAGTAAAAACTAAAAGGTGCGCCAGCCAATTTTCAACTCTCACTGATCACTAATTCTTGGAACGTACCGCCCGGATTGATAGCCCATTGTAACGAAAACTGGTTGTAAACCAGAAGTGATTGTTAGAATTAAAATCGAAGCTCTTAGCAGTGTACGAAGCATTAACAATAGCATAAACCTCATCGCTTGAGTTGGATAATTCCATGTCTTTGTCACCAAGCGTATTTGACCAATAACTGCCATAAGTGCCAAAGCTTTCCAACCAGCCGTCTTGGCTATAGCCCGCTGCGGGCAGGAAGATGCTGTTACCGTTGCGACCTTTAAAAAGCATACCGGCAATACCATCAACTGTGGTCCACTGTTGTGTGGTGTTTTCCTTTAGTTCTTTCCATTCCTCTGATGTCGGAATTCTGGCTCCTGTGCCCCAACTGAGTGTGGCTGCGTCGTCTTCTGGCTGAAGGGAGGTGAGATTGTCTGCCAAGCCATCCTTGCCGTATTCAGCATTGGTGCAATATTTTAATAGTTTGCCATAATCTGTGGATTGGGACGCATATCTTGATGGTATCTCAGGTACTCGATCGCCTTCGGTAAACCGATAGGTTAACCACCTGAAGTCACTTTCTCTGCATGCTGTATCTCCCCAGGCATAAAAGTAGTTGGTTTCTCCTGCCGAAGTACCACCCAAATTGTATTTGCCCCACAACAAGCCGCTAGGAAGACCTAAGTCCACCCAGTCGTTTTTATGGATTTCCGCCAAACTGTCTAGGACAGGATTTACCCCTTCGGCTTTCTCTTTTAACACCTGTAATGCTCCTAATATAATCAGGAATGCTGCCAATATGCCTACTAATACTTTGCCCAAAAATGATAAAATATTTTTCATAATGATTGTGTATTAAATGATTATATTATAATAAAGGGTTCATTCTCCTTGCAAAGATACACGTTTTTTTTGTCATTTGCAAAAAAATGTTATATATAAGAAAAATCTGGTTCTTCCGAAAAACTGATAGGTGATGTTGAGGTCTGTTTCATCCCGTTTTGGGCTCACCTTCTCTCCAATCTTGGGAGTGGAGGCAGAGCGAAGCCAGAGCGAAGGCAGAGCGAACGTTGCGCAAAGTGAGAGCAGAGGAAGCTTGCTCCCTCTGCCGAGCACAAGTTAAGAATGTCCTGTGGACATTCGTGTCATCGAAAGATAAGGCATGGTGTGTCCGCCGTCTGTTATAATTATACCCAAAAAGCCAAAAATCAGGGTGCCACTTTTGAGAAAAAAAAAGTGGCATAAAGTGGCACCCGATTACAATAACAATAACAATAGGCATGAAACCACTATCCTTCCCTATTCACACCCCAGTTCACAGTTTACAAGGAAAACAGAATGACTTACAGCTATATACATCCAAGTGTGAACTGTGAACTGTGAATTGCAATGAATTTTGGTTTTTTGATAGGTATAAAAAATAGTATTATTAATATAATTAATTAATAATTTATATAATAAATTACCCATATTGCGGAAAAAACATATGCAATTCACAGTTCACAGTTCACACTTTTTGCATGACGCAATAACCTAATAAGTTGTAAAATCCGAGATTCAAGTCCCATTTCACACCTCTGATTTTACAGGCAAACTTAGCCCTCTGATACCTAATCTTCCGACCAAGCACAAAGTCTCACAAATGTACTATTCGTACATATACCTCACCTACGCATTCGTCGAAAAAAAGATTATTACGACTACGACGAGCAGCGAGGATAGTTTGCGCAGGCGAGTTTTCTTATTTCTCGGGGGAACGCACAGCTCTGACTGCGAGCCCATAGTAGCGGGGAAGATTTGAGATGGCCGAGAAATGGTCGGGTACAAAGGTGAAGAACATAGCACTATACGTAGTATCCATTATCACCTCTAGCTCGGAGTTGTAAATAGGGGCGTTGCCGAGCTGGCTAGCCCAATATCTGCCTTCTTCGCCGAATCCGTCATACCAGCCGTCGTTGCTCCATCCGGAGGCGGGCAGAAATATGCTGTTGCCGTTAGAGCCGGTGAAGAGCATGCCGGCAACACCGTCGCGCGTTGTCCACTTGGCAGTGGTGTGGTCCTTCAGTTCTTGCCATTCCGCTACTGTGGGGATGCGTGCCCCTTTTCCCCAACCAACTGTAGCCGCATCATCTTCTGGCTGGAGTGTAGTGAGGTTGTCGGCTAATCCGTTTTTGCCGCACTCAGGCTTAGTACAATATTTTGTGAGCACACCATAGTCCCACGGTTCGGAAGCATATTGGGAGGTGAGGCTGTTAGGCATATAGCGCTCGTGGTCGCCCTCGGTGAAACGGTAAGTTGTCCACCTGAAAGCACCTGCCCTGCACGAAATGTCGCCCCATGCGAAAAGGTAGACGGAGTCTTCGGTTGTAGTGCCGCCCACGTTCTCATTAGCCCACAGCAGCCCACTAGGCAACCCTAGGTCTACCCAGTCGTTCTTATGCATTTCAGCAATGCTGTCGACGGCCTCGTCCCCCTCTCCAACCTTCTGTTTTAGCATCTCGATACCGCCTAAAGCCAGTATTATTATTCCTCCCAAAATCAATAGGAGTTTCCACAAAAATGACAAAAACTTTTTCATAATGCCTGTATTTTAAATTATTATGTTATTATAAGGGTTATTTTATCATTGCAAAGATACACGTTTTTTTCATCATTCGGTAGAGAAAAAGACACATCTTTAAAAGTATCACAAATTGTTTCAATGTCTGCTTGTCTTTCAGTGGTGCGAAGACGGGATAATGTCCGACAAAAGTGCAAAAACGAATAAACGAGATTCCTCATTATTAAAAAAGACAAGCATTCTGTTAATCATTCAGATAATTTGCACTTGTTATTACAAGAAATATGGTTGCTTTTTTACAAAAAGGTGGTCCACTGAAAGTGGAGCCACCTTTTTAATTATGTACGGAGTTCTTAGGCTCATGATTCCGCCGATTTCGACTCGACAGAGCAATGCTAAAGCATTGCATGTGCAGCGACGTTCATTTCTCCGCTTTTCTATCGAAATAGTCCACGAGACTATTACTTCGCATCGCGGCCGGCGCGGATAGCCTTGATGTTGGTCTCGACTACGGCGTCGCCCTTGCGGCCAAAGATGGCCTTGATGGCTTTCTCCAGTTCGTCGAACTCAATCTCAAGGTAGGGAGCGGCGGCACCCAGCAGCACCATGTTGCCGCGGGCGTTGAGCTCCTTGGCAATGGCGTTGGCGTTGAAGCTGACGCATTTCTTCAGC
>JAFWQP010000069.1 GCA_017509045.1 Bacteroidales bacterium | reverse complement strand
TTAAAGGGTTTTAAGGGTTAAATGGGTTCGCTATAATTTTCAATTTTCAACTTTCAATTTTCAATTTAATAAATGTAATCCCAATGAGTGAAGAAAACCATAGTCTGTTGCATCGTTTTGCCCAATGGCTGAGGAGGCGTTGGTGGGTTGTCCCCATCCTGTTTGTGCTGCAATCTGTAGCAGTCTTCCTTGCCATCAGGTGTGGTGCGGTTCGTTGGATGCAGGCTTTGACAGCTGTGGTATGGCTCCTGTTCGTGCCAGTCCTGCTTATTCACATGATTGTCTTAGTCAGGGGTAGGCATTGGAAGAAATTGATTGGCTCGTTTGTGATGGAGCTGATTCCTGCGGGCATGGTTGGTGTCTTTTTGGCAATAAAGGGGGTCAAACTTACTTGGCGGGTGTTCGCTATGTTTTTGGCATCAATCCTATGGCCTGTTGTTGACCCTTCTGATGGCTTTGGTAAAGAGCATCCTATGCCCGAAGGATTGGAATACAGCATTCCGTTGGACAGATACTCGGAAGTGGTGGACGGTGAGTGGATGACTTATTATGAGGAGCCTGTGGTTGACAGCACCGATACGGCCAGTTGGCTGCAAATTTGGAACGATAGTGAGGGAGGGCGTTACTTGTACGACTTTTCTTTCCCCGCATTGCCTGCTGGCACGCTGTTTTTGAAATGCTATGAGGTGGGTGACAATATCCCCTTGTCGGAGAATGTGATGTGTCGAAACACCTCTGTTTCTTGCTCGGCAACAGAGTCCTTTACAAAACTTGTGGAGAAACGGGAGTTTGTCGTATACGAAGGCGATTGGGGTGACTACTATGCCGTCCGTGTGGAGGTGTGGCACAAAGACAGTGCGACACGGAAAGAACACAAACTGATGGAGAAAGTCTATCGTATGGAAGGTTGGATGAGATAACTATTTGGATATGAAACAAGGAAACGTATACTATGCACGCAAGAAACGACGGGGGTATCGTGCGCTCCCAATCATCCTGATGGCTGCATTGGGGTTATCATCATGTCTGAATTACCTTGTAAAGGTTGACCCCATCACCTTAGGCAATAGCTCAGGAGGAAAGACGACGGTGTATTTCAAAGATGCAGATCATGACGAGTTGGTTCTGTCGATTACGGACAAGCGCTCCGACCTGTGGGACACGAATTCCATTATTGCTATCTTCTACAAACCGATATACTACAAAATAACAGGCGACACGCTGCACATAATGTGTGAAAAACCAGATTACTTCCACCCCGAACTCACGGATGCCCACATGGTTTACCGCTTTCGAGATGGGAACCCATTATGTTATGAGAAACAAGCAAGGGCGGATGGTTACAAAATCGTCCATAGCCTTTGGACTATCGAAGAATATAATCCATCTTCAACAGAAGAGAATGCCACAGACTCCTTTCGTGCTTTTTTCAGTAGGTTTGAAACGGACTGTGATTATCAGAAGTCGCATGTCGTACTTCCTCTCGTGATTGTCAAATATCCAGAAGACCCAGATGATAATAAGATAGATACCACATATATGGATAAGTGGGAGTGTTTCGACGCATTTTCATCTTTTGATATGGTGATTGAGGACGTGTCATCGGATGTCAAACGAGTGGTATTTGGGATAGATGACACCGGGTTTCGTGTGGAATACTACTTTGTCTTGAACGGTGAGGAGTGGTATTTGAATCGTATCGTTGACCTTAGCATGTAGAATAAGATAATAGGCAATGAAACAGCAAAATATCAACAAGCAGGAATACCTGCCGACGCATACAGGAGGAACAGACGCATCCGCAAAGAAGCCCTTTGTTGCTTGGCTGTTAAAAAACTGGTGGGTACCTGTGTGTATGACAATGCTGTGTTATTTGTTCGATTTGGCAGGTGATTTCTATTCGTATGCCAATAATTCAGACTATTTGATTGATTGGTTTCCCTATACTCATTTGTCACTTTTAATAGGTTGTCTTTCTTTTATGTGGAGAGGTACGGCATTTTTTGTAGCCTTGGCTAAGAAGAAATGGAACATTGTATTATTTTTATTCCTGTTTCATTTGTTGTGCTGGGTGCTTTTCTACTTTGTGGTACTGCGATATTATCCCTATTCCGAATTATAAAAGTTTATCATTTATGGAACAACAACCAGTTTTAAACGAACACAACCTTGCAGAAAGTGAGAGCAGAGCAAATCCCATATGCTTTGCCGAGCCGAAGCAAGGTCATGAGCTTAATGCTCATAACAAAGAAGAGTACCCGCCGATGCATACGGCGGAGCATATTTTGAACGCCACGATGGTGAAGATGTTCGGCTGCCCGCGGTCGCGAAATGCCCACATTGAGAAGAAGAAAAGCAAGTGCGACTATCAACTTGCCGCTGCCCCTACAGAGACTCAAATACAAGAGATAGAGGCCCGCGTAAATGAAGTCATAGGGCGTAACCTCGACGTGACGGTGGAATATGTCGACCGCGACCACATCCCCCCAGAGGTGGACCTAAGCAAGCTGCCCGCCGATGCCAGCGAGACACTTCGCCTGGTGCGCATCGGTGACTACGATGTGTGTGCTTGTGCGGGCACGCATGTGCAGAATACGGTAGAGATTGCCCCGTTCAAAATCATTAGTCACGACTACAATTCTGAGACCCACACTTGGCGCCTTCGATTCAAGCTGTTGGAGAATTAGGAATTAAAAATTAAAAATTAAAATTCTGCTTTCGCACCTAGATTCTTAATTTTATTCGTATCTTTGCGTAACGAAAATAATATCAAAAAACCAATAAAAACTATGGAACATAGATGTTTACGCATTTCTAGGATAAGTGTGGTATGCCTGTTTGCTATTCTGATGGCAACAATAATGGGCTGTAGTAACGTACCTGAACAGCCTGCCACGGTGGCAGGTTATTCCTCGTTGGAGGATTTGGACGGACACTCAGTGGCAGTGCTCACTGGCAGCACTAGCGATGTTCTGTTGAGCGACACGAATAATTTTCCCAATGTCAAGTTAATCCGCTATCAAACACCTACGGATCTGATTGAGGCTGTGATGAACGATTCGGCCGATTGCGGTATCACAGACACGGTGGTCTTGATGACGTTGGAGATGGAGGAGCATGGGCTCGCCATCGACTTTAACCTGCCTGGCGGCTTTGATGTTGCGGTGGCTTTTAATCCGAAGGATAAAGAGCTATGTGCTAAATTTAACGACTTTTTAGTGCAGATAAAGTCGGATGGCACATTGGATGAGATGTTCGCCAGATGGTGCAGTAAGCAGGTGGATACGGTGTACATGCTGGATATGCCCGAGTTGGCGGAGCTGAAAGGTCATCCCTTGGAGGTGGCAACCTTGACGGATAATCCTCCTTTCAGCTTTTATCGCAACAACCGTTGGACGGGGCTTGAGGTGGAGATGATGCTCCGCTTTAGCCTCTTTGTGGAGCGTCCGGTTCATTTCAGCGGTTATAACTTTGGCGAGATAGTGGATGTGATACGTTCGCGCAATGCTGACGCTGCGGCGGCAAACCTCTTTATCACACCCGACCGTGCCGACAAGGTGCTGTTCTCGCATCCCTATTATTTGTGCAAAACTAGCTGTTTCTCAAAGGCTCGTTAGACGTTTGCCTTCGGCAGGAGTCCGAGGGATAGGATGCTTTCGGCTATCAGCTGATGCCCCGCTTCGTTGGGGTGCATGCCGTCGTCGCAGTAGTAGTCGCCTAGTGCGCGCCGCTCGAGGAATACGGTGGTGATGTCGATGACTTGTATGTGGTGCTGTGCCGCAATTTTGAAGATTTCTAGATTATATTGCTCGTGCCAGTTGCTGATAAAGTTCACGTCGCCACCGAGCCATTTCAGGATGTTCTCTTTGTTTAGGTCTTTGCTGACAAAGTCGAAGAAGCGTTGTGGAAGCAGTGTGGGCAGCGATAGCAGCACCGGTATGGCACCGATTGAGCGTACTTTCTCTATGAGTTGTATGTATAGGTCGTGAAACTGCGAGAGGCTGACTTCCGGCTTGTGTACCGCCATGGGGTTGGCAGAGATTGCCTTCCAGTCAAAGTTGCAGTCGTTGCCCCCGAATTCGAGCACCACGCGGTCGCCCGGGCGTATCTCGCGCAGATGGCGGTCGAGGTTGTTGAGCCCTCCCAATATGGTGCTGCCGAAGCGCGACAGGTTTCGGATGGATACGCCTGCGGTGTTGCCCACGCGATTGACGAATCCGTGGTTGCTGATGATGTACTTGACAGTCCCTTCGCCTATTTGCGAAGAGTTCATGACGATACCTTTCATGATAGAGTCTCCGAGTGCAAATATATTATTCATAATATCTATACGATGTTGAAAATGGCTTTTGGAGGCTGTGTGTCCTCTGTTTTTCGGCTGCAAAAGTACTACGATTCTGCCATGTGACAAAAGAAACGTGATATCACCACGAAAATGTGATGAAGTGCACTGTTGTGACTGTAATTTGGCGTTTTGTAGGCTAAAAACATAAGTGTATTATGCTTTCATCCCACGTTTTTGGTGGCAAATGGGATTGAATTTGTTGCGTAAAATGGCTCTAGCGGTGGAAAATTGGCGGAGGTTTGTTATCTATTTCGTGAAAAATGACTATCTTTGCATTTTAAAAGAAAATGCTTTATGGCTGACAACTATCTGGAGAAAAGATACGAGGAGGTGTTTGGTGCAGGACGTACCAAGGTGAAACGTGTAGGACATACGCTTGACGAGCTGCTACTGCGCAACCGTAGCGTCAGAGGCTATAATAAGAACTATGTGGTGAAGCTCGAGGAGCTGGAACGCATAGTGGGGGTGTGTAGCAAGATTCCGTCGGCACGCAATCAGCAGGTGCTGCGGTTTAGACTTGTCACGCGCGACACGGGAGCCGAAGTCATTCTTCGGAATATTAAGCTTGGAGCCGCGTTGCCTGAGCTCCATCTGCCTTTTCCTGGCACCGAACCTGAAGCTTTTATTGTGATATGCAGCATCGTGCCGGAGAATAAGATGGTGGATGTCGATTTGGGCATAGCCATTCAGAGCATGTTGCTCAAAGCAGTGGAAATGGGGCTGAACGGCATTACGATAGGGGCTTTCAACAAGGGTGAAGTTGAGCGTGAGTTGGAGCTCCCATACGAGCCTGTGATGATACTGGCAATAGGGAAGGGGGCTGAGCGAATAGAGCTAACGCGCATCGCACCCGATGAGAGCCATGCCTATTATCGTCAGGAGGGGACGCACTACGTCCCTAAAATTGGAGTGAAAGATTTGCTAGTTTAACCCTAATGACCGATTTGGGTTTAAATCACCTGCAGCACGTCAGGTTCGAGGTCGATGACAAGGCTGAGGTTGAGCTTCTCTATTTGAACAGAGAAGTTGCCGTCGGCACAGTCTTTTATGATGCAGCCCTGCATCCCTGCAAATTCGCCGGCAACGACGGCGACGTGGGCACCCTTTTTTAAATGATTGGTGTTATAGAGATGTATTTCCTGCATTGAGTCGGCCAATCGACGCAGGTCGGTTATTTCCTTTTCGGGGATTACGGCAATGCCCGTGTTCCTGAATCTGACAAATCCTGTGACGCCGACAATTTCGCGTACACGATTGAGGTCGGCTTCGCGCAGTTTGACGAAGGTGTAGGAGGGGATGAGTGGCACTTCGACACTCTTGATGCGGTCTGACCACTTTCGCAGCACATGGTGCAGTGGCAGATAGGTTTCGAGCCGTAGCTCGTTGGCTATACGGGTGGTGACGGCCTTTTCAGCTCGTGGTGCCGTATAGGCGGCCACCCATTGAGGTTCTTGCGTGAGCATAAAATAAAAAAAGAGCCCTCTGCCGTTTGTTGTGACAGAGGGCTGTAGGATACACAAAGGTTAGTCGTTGTACTCGGCAAGGATGCTAGGCACCATGTCGGGGGTGAGACGGCCATACACCTTGCTGCCAATCATGGCCACAGGAGCAAGACCGCAGGCACCGACGCAACGGAGGGTGTTCAGCGAGAACTTACCATCGGGAGTGCACTTGCCAACCTGGATGTTGAGGTTGCGCTGGAAAGCGTCGAGCACCTTCTCTGCACCACGCACGTAGCAGGCAGTACCCAAGCAGATGTCGATGGGGTGCTTGCCCTTGGGCTCCATGGTGAAGAAGCTGTAGAAGGAGACGATACCGTACACGCGCGAGACGGGGATGTTCAGCTCGTGAGCCACAACTTCCTGAACCTCGGCAGGCAGGTAGCCGAATTTGCCTTGAACTTGGTGAAGCACATTGATAACCTCACCGGCCTTATTACCGAAAGACTTGGCAATGTCTTTGATAATGTTGATTTTATCTTCGGATAACTTGATGTTTGCCATTGTATTCTTTTTTTAGCCAAACTGGTCGGACTCGTCAGACTTGTCCGACCAGTCTGAAAATTACTTTACTTTGTTGACTCGATTTTGTCGGAACGGTCGAAATAGTGCGTATGCAGCTGCTCGTGGCTGAGGTGGCCGCAAGGCTCGCCATAGTACTCCTCGTAGATGGCTTTGATTTCGGGGTTCTCGTGGCTCTTACGGATGGGCTTGCCAGCATCCTCGCGGTAGATGGCTTCCATGCGCTTGCGGATAATCTCGCTGTGGCCGTGGTGGTAGGGCTGGCCGGCACCGCCGATGCAGCCGCCGGGGCATGCCATCACCTCGATGAAGTGGTAGCCGTTGGGGTTGCCCTCGCGCACCTGATCCATCAGGATGCGGGCGTTCTTAAGGCTGTAGGCAATAGCGATCTTCAGGGGGAAGCCGTCGAAATCGATGGTAGCTTCCTTGATGCCTTCGAAACCACGGGTCTCTTCGAAATCGATGCGCGGCAGTTTCTTGCCGGTGTGCACCTCGTAGGCGGTACGGAGGGCAGCCTCCATCACACCACCGGTAGCGCCGAAGATGACGGCGGCACCAGTCGACTGGCCGAGCGGGCTGTCGAAGTCCTCGTCGGGCATGTCGTTCAGGTTCAGGTTGCACTGGCGAATCATGTGAGCCAGCTCGCGGGTGCTGAGCACGTAGTTCACATCGGGATCGCCATTCACGCTGAGTTCCTCACGGGCGCGCTCGCTCTTCTTAGCAAGGCAGGGCATGATGGAAACAACGATGAGGTCTTCGCGCTTGACACCCAGCTTAGGAGCCAGATAGTTCTTAGCAACGGCACCAAACATTCCCTGAGGCGACTTGGCGGTTGAGGGGTACTCGAGCAGGTCGGGGAAGTTCTTCTCATAGAAGGCAACCCATGCGGGGCAGCAGCTGGTGAACATAGGCAGTTTCACCTCTTCGCCGGCGAGGGCTTTCTTCAGGCGGCCGAGCAGCTCGGTGCCTTCTTCCATGATTGTAAGGTCGGCGCTCCAGTCGGTGTCGTACACCTGGTCGAAACCAAGGCGACGGAGGGCGGCGGCCATCTTGCCGGTGACGATTTCGCCGGGCTGCATGCCAAACTCTTCACCCAGAGCCACGCGGACGGCGGGAGCGGTCTGCACCACAACCTTCTTGGTAGGATCGGCAATGGCCTTCAGCACGTCGCTGATGTTGTCCACCAACGTCAGGGCACCCACGGGGCAAACCTGCACGCACTGGCCGCAGTTGATACAGCTGCTGTCGCCAAGGTTCTGCTCAAAGGCGGGAGCCACCACGGCTTGGAAGCCACGGTTCACACCGCTTAGAGCACCAGCGGTCTGGAACTTGTTGCACATCGTCTCGCAGCGGCGGCACATCACGCACTTGTCCATGTCGCGATACACGCTCAGCGTGCTGTCCTTGCGATAGCTCGACTGGGCACCCTTGAAGGGGATTTCCTTAATGCCCAGACGTTTGGTGAGCGACTGGAGTTCGCAGTCACCATTCTTCTCGCACTGCAGGCAGTCGTTCGGGTGGTCGCTGAGAATCAGCTCGACCACAGTCTTGCGGGCGTTGATGACGCGGGCGCTGTGGGTCAGCACTTCCATGCCTTCCATCACGTCGGTGGCGCAGGCGGGGGCGAGGTTTCTGCGGCCCTTCACCTCAACGACACAGACACGGCATCCGCCGGGTTTGTTTTCAAATTTCATCCCATCGAGCTCAAAGTAGCACAGGGTGGGAATGTCGATACCGTTCATACGGGCAGCCTTCAAAATAGTGGTGCCTTCGGGAACTTGAACCGGTTTATTATCTATTGTGAGATTAATCATTGCTTCTTTGTTATTAATTATGTCGGACTAGTCAGACTAGTCTGACTGGTCTGACTTTATTTAGTAGAGATAGCACCAAACTTACAATTGTTGATACAGGCGCCGCACTTGATACACTTCGTGCTGTCGATGACCATCGATGCCAACTTGTGGCCGGGTGCGGTGTAGTCGGTACGGGTGATAGCCTCCACGGGGCAGCCCTTGGCGCACTTGCCGCAGCCGATGCACTTCTCGCGGTCGATGACATACTGCATCAGTTTCTTGCAGACGCCGGCACGGCACTTCTTGTCCACCACGTGCTCCACATACTCGTCCCAGAAGTTGTCGAGGGTCGAGAGTACGGGGTTGGGTGAAGTCTGGCCAAGGCCGCACAGGGCGGTATCCTTGATAACGGCGGCCAAGTTACGCAGCTCTTCGAGGTCTTCCATCGTGCCGCGACCGTCGGTAATCTTCTCAAGGATCTCGCACAGGCGCTTGTTACCGATACGGCAGGGCGAGCACTTACCGCAGCTCTCCTCGCAGGTGAACTCGAGGTAGAACTTAGCGATAGCAGGCATACAGCTGGTCTCGTCCATGACCACCATACCGCCCGAACCCATCATCGAGCCAGCAGCCACTAGGCTGTCGTAGTCGATAGCGGTGTCGAGGTGCTTGGCAGTCAAGCATCCGCCTGAAGGACCACCGGTCTGAACAGCCTTAAACTGGCGACCGTCCTTAATACCACCACCAATTTCGTAAATAATCTCACGCAGGGTGATGCCCATAGGCACCTCAATCAGACCCACGTTGTTAATCTGACCTGCCAAAGCGAACACCTTGGTGCCCTTCGACTTCTCGGTACCAATCTTGTTGAACCAGTCAGCACCCTTGGTGATGATGACGGGCACATTGGCAAAGGTCTCCACGTTGTTCACGTTAGAGGGCTTGCCCATGTATCCGCTCACAGCGGGGAATGGGGGTTTCAGGGTGGGCTCACCACGCTGGCCTTCCATCGAGTGAATCAGAGCAGTTTCCTCACCGCAGACGAATGCACCGGCACCATAGCGGAGCTCAATGTCAAAGTTGAAACCAGTTCCAAGGATGTCCTCACCGAGGAGGCCGTACTCGCGAGCCTGGTTGATAGCAATCTTCAGACGGTCGATAGCCAGAGGATACTCGGCACGGATGTACACCAAGCCCTTGCTGGCGCCAATAGCATAACCGCAGATGGCCATAGCCTCGACGATGCTGTTGGGGTCACCTTCCAAAATCGAACGGTCCATGAATGCGCCGGGGTCGCCCTCGTCAGCGTTGCAGATGACATACTTCTGGTCGGCCTTGTTCTTGGCGCAAAGCTCCCACTTCAAACCGGTGGGGAAGCCAGCACCGCCACGGCCTCTCAAACCCGAAGCCTTCACCTCGGCAATAACCTGCTCGGGAGTCATCTCGGTCAAGCACTTTGCCAAACCTTCGTAACCACCGCGGGAGATGCACTCCTCGATGTTCTCGGGATCCACAAAGCCGCAGTTACGCAGGGCAATACGAATCTGTTTCTTGTAGAAGTCCATGTGTTTCGAGTCGGACACGTGCTCCTTGTTCTCGGGGTTCATGTACAGCAGCTCGGGGACCTTACGACCCTTGATGAGGTGCTCGTCAACGATACGGCGAACGTCTTCGGGCTTCACCTGGGTGTAGAAAGTGTTGTCGGGCATAATCTTAACGATGGGGCCCTTCTCGCAGAAACCGAAGCAACCGGTCTTAATCACCTGCACCTCGTCCTGCATTCCCTTCTCCTGAAGAATAGACTTGAAGTTTTCGATAATATCCAGGCTGTCGCTGGATTTGCATCCAGTACCGCCACAGATGAGAACGTGCATTTTGTATTTTGCCATGTGTCAGTCCTCCTTGTTTACTTGTCGATAGTTTCGTAATTGACAGGAATGATGCCCTCAACCAGTTCGCCGTTCATGACATACTTGGTCAGAATTTCGTCGGCGCGGTCGTTGTCGACATGACCGAACACGATGGGGTCCTTACCAGGAACGCGCACTTCCAGTGTCGGCTCGGCGTGGCAGTAGCCCATGCAGCCGGTTTGGGTGAATACTGCAGGAATCTTGAGCTCTTCTGCCTTCGCCATCATGTGTTCCATTACCTGCTTAGCGCCCGCGGCAATACCGCAGGTGGCCATAGCGACTTTGATTTGCACAAGCGACTCGGGGTTTTCAGCTTTCTCGCGAATGTCCAAATTCGACTGAAGCTTTTCTCTCATAGCTTTGAGGTCAGCTAGTGATTTTACTTTTGTCATGTGTAAACTCCTTTATTTTTTGGATTAATACAATTATATTACTTTACTAATTTATAGTCAATTATATATATCCGCCACTTGTGATGGCGTTTTGCAAAAATACACAATTTATTCATATATACAAAAAATTGTGAAAAATATTTTTTCCTTTTCTTCGTTATCCCCTTGCATTATGGACAATACAAACCCCACATCATCTCTCCAACGCCTCGCCGAGCTGCTCCGTTTGGAAATGGCCTACGAACGTGAAACCCACGCCCGTACACTCGCCTCCAACCACTATGGCAGCACCATCCACGAGCCCGACTGCCGCTACCCCGTCACCCTGGGCAACAGCTCCTACAACGCCCTCGACCAACTGGTGCTGCCCATCTCCTACGATGTCGCCGACGACGAGACCGACACCGACTTCGAGCCCGGCAAACCCGTCTCCTTTTTCTTCCTTGCCGACGACGGCTCCGCCCTCCGCGAACTGCCCATCCAAGGCTATATCGAGCACGCCGACGTGGGCTCCCTCACCGTCTCTATCCCCACCCGCGCGGCCTTTCAGTCGCTCCGCGCCCATGCCGACAGCCGCCTGCTCGGCATCCGCCTCTGCATCGACACCACTTCCTACCGCGTCATGCTCGACGCCCTCTCCTCCGCCATGCGCAGCACCGACGAGCGTTTCCTCCGCCTGCGCGACACCCTCATAGGCTCCCGCCAGCCCTCTTTCCGCACCCTTCCAAGGCTCTCCTTCCCTTGGCTCAACGCCAGCCAGCAGGATGCCGTCCAGCGGGTCGTAGAGGCGCAGGAGGTGGCCATCGTCCACGGCCCTCCCGGCACCGGCAAGACCACCACCCTCGTCGAGGCCATCATCGAGACCCTCCAACGCGAAACACAGGTGCTTGTTTGCGCCCCCAGCAATGCCGCCGTCGACTGGATTAGCCAGCAGCTCTCCCTCCGCGGTGTCCCCGTGCTGCGCATCGGCAACCCCCTGCGTATGAGCAGCGAAATGCTCGACTGCAGCTACGAGCGCCGCTATGCCGACCACCCCGACTATGCCGAGCTTTGGAGCATCCGCCGCGCCCTCCGCGAAGGGGCTGGTGGCGAAGGCAAAAGCCGCGAGCGGCAGGCACGCCTGGCACGCATGCGCTCCCGCGCCACCGAATTGGAAATCCGCATCCAGCAAGACCTCTTCGACCAAGCCCGTGTCATCTCCTGCACCCTCATCGGCTCCGCCTACCGCATCCTCGAGCGTCGCCGTTTCTCCACCCTCTTCATCGACGAGGCGGCGCAAGCCCTCGAGCCCGCCTGCTGGGCCGCCATCCTCAAGGCCGACCGCGTCGTCTTTAGCGGCGACCACCACCAGCTGCCACCCACCATCAAGTGCGTCGAAGCAGCCCGTGGCGGCCTCGACCGCACCCTCATGCAGAAGGTCGCCAACGCCAAGCCTCGCTGCGTCTCGCTCCTCACCGTGCAGTACCGTATGAACCGCACCATCATGGAGTTCCCCTCCCACTGGTTCTACCACGGTCGGCTCACCGCCGCACCCGAAGTGGCCGACCGCCTTGTGTCGCCCATCGACTCGCCCATCACCTGGTTCGACACCTCCCAGTGTCATTTCGGCGAACGCCAAAGCCGCACCCTCAGCCGCTCCAACTCCGAGGAGGCTCGCCTGCTCGTCCACACCCTCCGCGACTATGTCGAGATGGTAGGCCTCCGCCGCATACAGGACGACCGCATCGACTTCGGCATCATCTCCCCCTATCGCGCCCAGGTGCGCCTCATCCGCCGCCTGCTCAAGTGGCAGAAATTCTTCCGCTCACTCCGCCAGCTGATAACGGTCAATAGCGTCGACGGCTTCCAAGGGCAGGAACGCGACGTCGTCATCATCAGCATGGTGCGCGACAACGACCAAGGCACCATCGGTTTCCTCAACGACCTCCGCCGCATGAATGTCGCCATCACCCGCGCCCGCATGAAACTCATCATCCTCGGCAATGCCGACACCCTCAGCCGCCACCGCTTCTACGCCCGATTCATCGAGCACGTCAAGACCCACGGCGACTTCGTCACCCTCCCCGAAATAATTGAAAGTTGAAAGTTGAAAGTTTAATGTTTAGAGTTGTTTAAAGTTTAGAGTTTAATGTTTACGCGGCAGCCGTCCCCTCTTTAGAGGGGTGCCACGAAGTGGCGGGGTAT
>JAFWQP010000068.1 GCA_017509045.1 Bacteroidales bacterium | reverse complement strand
CGAAGGGCATGCCCTCGATGGTGGAACGTGCCAAGGTGCTGCCTCCTGAAGGACAGGCGGGTGCCATCACCCCCGACGAACGTCAGCGGGTCATCCAGACCTCGATGGTGTATGGCAAATACGACAAGACCATCGACCGCGAATCCGCCTACGAGATACTGACCGAGAAACTGCAGAAAGAGCAGGAGGCCAAAGAACTGGCAGCCCAACAGAAAGAGGAGGAGAAACTGCGCAAGGAAGAAGAAAAACGTCAGGCAGCAGAGGAACGCAAGCAAGCCGCCGAAGAACGCAAACGCAAAGCGGAGGAACGCGAACGCAAACGCGAACGCGACAACAGCACCCTAGGCAGCATCAAGAAAATGGCTGTCACCAAGGCCAAGCGCGAAGCCGTGAACGCTGCATTCAAATTCGGCCGCGGACTGCTAGGCTCGCTGCTAAAAGGAAAGTGAGAATAAAGCAAAAACAAAAAAGTAAAAACTAAAAGGTGTTTGCTATTAGGGCAGACACCTTTTTATTAGCGCCTGCTAAGCAGGCATTGGCCACTGCGTGACACCCCTCTGAAAAGGGGACGCACAGAAGCGGCCACGATATGGTCCTAGCGCGCCGAACGTACAGCACGGACAGGTAATCCCAAACAGCGGTTCTCATTCCAGATCCCGCCGCCGCCAAAACCACACGCTGTCAAATAGTCAAAGTCTTCCACGTTAAGCGAACTTGACCAATATTTGAATCCCTCATATCTCTGAAGACCCCTACGATAGCCGGCATTTGGCAAAAAAATGCTGTTGCCATTGGATCCTGTGTAGAGGATTCCTCTAACTTCATTACGGTATGCCTCACAATGTGTTGTATAAGCAACTAATTCTTTCCATTCTGCTTTTGTAGGGATACGTGCTCCGCCACCCCAATTGGCTGTAGCGGCATCATCTTCAGGCCGTAGAACGGTCACAGTGTCAGTTAGAAATCTGCAATACTTGGTTAGGTGATGGTAATCGCCATTGAGACAGAAACGATAGGTGATCCAAATATACTCTGTTTTAGGTTGGGTTTCGCCCCAAGCATAATAATCGCCGTACTGTTCTTGAGTATTGGCTCCTACGTTGCGAGAAGCCCAAAGCAGACCGCTCGGCAGTCCTAGATCAACCCAATCTGATTGTGGCGGTTGTGAGATTGGCATTGGTTCTATATCATCCTCTCTTTCACAGCCTGCAACGAACATTGTTGCAAACATTAGCATTATGGCTGCTAAAACCTTTGTCAGTTTTTTCATGATGGATATTTTTGTGTTAATAACTTCGAAATATAACTATCTAGATGATGATTGTGAAGTGCTTGGCGGATGGCTGCCTGGCACTCTTTCTTGTAGTAGAAGAACATGAGGTTCTGCGCCTTTTTCTCTTCGGGACGACGGGCGACATAGACGGGCTGCATGGTGTCGGGGTTGATGCCGGTGTAGTACATCTCGGTGCTTAGGGTCATGGGCGTGGGGGTGAAATCCTGTATCTGCTCAAGGTGGTAGCCAAGGCGTTTCATCTCAACAGCCAGGTCGGCCATGTCGCGGAGCTGGCATCCGGGGTGGGAACTAATAAAGTAAGGGATAAGCTGGTAGCGGAGGCCTGCCTGACGGCAGATGGTGTCGAACTGCGCCTTAGTCTGTAGGAAAAGGTTGAAAGAGGGCTTGCGCATGAGCTTTAAGACCTGGTCGCTGGTGTGCTCGGGAGCCACTTTGAGACGTCCGCTAACATGGTGAAGCACCACATGGCGGAAGTAGTCCCATCCGTGGTTCTCTTTAGTAAATAGGTCACAACGGATGCCGCTGCCGATATAGACATGCTTGATACCGGGAACGGCAGAGACCTTCTTGTAGAGGTCGACGAGGGGATGGTGGTCAGACTGGAGGTTTTTACATATAGTGGGCTGGATGCAGCTATATCGTGGACACTTCTGACAAAGTGATTTGTCCTTGCCCGACATGCGGTACATATTGGCGGAGGGACCTCCGAGGTCGGTGATGACACCGTTGAAGTCCTCGCGCTCTGTTAGGGTTTTCACCTCGCGGAGGATAGAGGCTTCTGAGCGAGAGGCTATCTGCTTGCCCTGATGGGCAGAGATGGTACAGAAAGAGCATCCGCCAAAACAGCCACGATGGATGTTGACAGAGTTCTTAATCATCTCGTAGGCTGGAACGGTGCCGCGCTTCTTATACTTGGGATGTGGCAGGCGGGTATAAGGCAGGTCGAAGGAGGCATCGATCTCCTCGGTGGTCATGGGTGGTTCGGGCGGGTTGACGAAGACGAGGCGGTCGCCGTGGCGCTGCACGAGGGTGGCGCAAACTATTTTGTTACTCTCCTGCTCGATGATGTGGTAGTTCTCTGCTTGGGCGCGCTTACTTTTGAGGCATTCCTCGAAAGAGTGGAGCTCAATAATAGTACTAGCAGAACTAGTAATACTAGAAATACTAGAATTACTAGAATTACTAGTGATATAGGCTACTTGTGGCAGGGCATAGCAGGCTTCGATGCCTTTGCCTTGGTTGAGGAGTTGGGCTATCTTGAGAGTGGTGCGTTCGCCCATGCCGTAGTTGAGCAGGTCAGCAGGGGTGTCAGCGAGGATGCTGGGGAAGAGCTTATCGTCCCAATAGTCGTAGTGCGCCAGACGGCGCATGGAGGCTTCGACACCAGCAATAACCACAGGGGTGTCGGGGTAGAGCTGCTTGAGAATGCGCGTGTAGACGTATGTGGCGCGGTCAGGGCGGAAACCTGCTTGCCCGCCGGGTGTGTAGGCATCATCGTGACGCAGACGGCGGGCAGCGGTGTAGTGATTGACCATGCTGTCCATCACACCACTATTGACCCCGAAAAAGAGTCGTGGCCGCCCGAACTTGCGGAAATCGCGCAGGTCGTCGCGCCAGTTGGGCTGCGGAATAATAGCCACACGATAGCCAGCTGCCTCAAGCGTACGCCCAATAACGGCTGTGCCAAAGGAAGGATGGTCAACGTAAGCATCGCCTGTGACCAAAACGATGTCGACCTGCTCCCATCCAAGGTGTTTGACCTCTTCTAAAGTGATTGGTAGAAAATGCCCCATTGATAATAAACTATTTGATTAGAATCTGAAATGTAGACCCAAAGAACCGCTGAAACGCTCGTAGTTGAAGAAGTTGTTCTCTTTGGGCCAATCGGTGAGATAGGCGTAGGAGACATTGATTGAGAACTTCACCTTCTGCCCTCCGATACGGAACATCAGCTGAGGCTCGATAAGGTAATGGGGATCAGTTAGAGTCTCCTCAAGCTTCTCGGGACCATCATCAGGCAAAAGTAACTTTTCCCACTGCGACTGCATCAAGCCACCCTTCACTCCCATCCCGATGTCGATATCGCCCTCCACTAGGTCCACCCAGCCGAGGTCAATTTGTCCAAAATAGAGATTGTACTGGCCGTCGACACGGTAATGTACATCTCGGACAGTATTGATATTGTCGTTACACGACATGCCGTAGCCATAACCCACATACCCTTCGAGTACCATCTTGCCAAAGGGATGGTATGTACCAGCCAAGGCTTGAACATAGAAGGTATTCACATTGGTGACGCTAACTGAGGCTTGCATCCCAAGCATCGACAACGGAGCATAGCTGAAAGAGGCATTGAGTGCCGGATGTGCCAACAGCGGTGCCGAGAGGGATGCTGAGGCATCCATTTGCATCTCCCCTTTCTCATGCAGCAAAGGAAGGTCGGCATTGTGGGGATGATAGACCACGCATGAAGCCTCAAGAGCCGTAGCGAACAGCATCAGTAATAGTCGGATATGTGTTTTTCTTTTCATAAGCATAAGCTCTTGTAAATATTGTGCCACTAATAGGCGGCAATGTAGTCGAAGGCAGCATCAAGCTGGGGTTTATAGCTGCTGTTGCAATCCTTGCGGAGTATTATTTGGTCGGGGATATAGCCGATACCCTCTAGCACCTGCCCATCGAAATTTGCCTCGAAAGTGGAGGTGTAGATATAATGACCTCGATAGTTTGTGCCATCGCCAAAGGGACCACCGTAGTTGAGGTTGATGTCGGTAACAGGCTGCAGAGGGCCTGTGGCACCGTATGTGCGTTCACCTATGGTGTGCACCGTGGGCAAGACATGCTTAGCACACAGGGGTTCAATCTCGCCCATGCTGGCAGAGTTGATGTCGCAGAGTATCACATAAGGAATATTCTCAGCGGTAATGTCGCGGTGATAGCTCTTATTAGGATAGATGTAATAGGGTGTCCATTGTGAATACTCCATACGACCAGGACCTTCCTTGTAACGGGTCTGCATCACTTCGGCACGTTCGTTGAGAAAGGTGCCAATCAGATAGTCGAGATCGTCTTGATAACCTCCGTTGTTGGCACGATTGTCGAGGATAATGCCTGCCAGCTGGCTGCGGGGAGTGTCGGTGATAGCGTGCAGCCAATGATCGAGAAGAGAAGCTCCTGCCCCCGTTGGTGTGGAACTGCCTAAACTGCGAATAACTGGTGTGAATGCCGCCATCGACTGCCATAAATAAGGCACCAAACGACCGTCGGGCAATTGAAAAAGGATATAATGGTAGGTGACACTTGATGTGATGGCTCCTTCGTTGAAAGGGAATGTGCCCGACTCGTGCTCCACAATAGTATAGCCTTCGGACTCAATACCCCCAAGAAAAGAAAGCATCGAGGCTCTGGCTTGAGAATTGGACTCAAGGTAATAGTCGCGCTGCTTCACCTCGGCCTGCCCAGGTCGAAGAACCACCAGCCTGTCTTCATCTCCAGGAATAGGGTGGAGATTCTGAACAACTACGGTCATGTGATGGTCTATCATACCGCCAAACACGGCACCATACATATTAACCAATTCGTCTGTGCTGACATAACCGCTGTCGGAATAGTGGCGGTCGAGTTCCTGAAAACGCGGCAAGAAATGATTGTACACCTCATCCCAATCAGTCGTGTCCACATCCCAAAAGACATAGCCTGCACTGATGCTCTTCCAAAGGAATACAAACTGTTCCTCGTAGGTACTGTAGGCCAGTTTGTGGCTCTCGCCTATATAGGGCAGATAATCCGACTCCTTTCGGCATGAGGCAAAAAGGAGGACTGTAAGTGCTAATAATATGATTGTCTTTTTCATGGCTATTCGCTTTGGTTGGTGGGTATATGATAGGAAAGACCTAGTGTGATAACAGCAGTGTTGAGGTAGCGATAGTCCTGAAGTGCCACATAGCCTATATAATGGCTGACCAGGTCATAGTAATACAGCGCATTGAGGCTGAGACCGAACAAATTGTTAAGGCTGTAACTCAGCGCTGCACCCCCTACAAGCCCGGCATTCAGACGTCGGTCGGAAGAAGAAAAGTCCTTCGGAGTGTCGAACTCATTAAAGAATACCTCGTAATCGGTCATGCCGTATGTAACTCCTCTCACCCGCTGCCTTACCCAGTAGCCAGCAAAGGCCCCAAGCAACAAATGACCCCTTAGGCGACTGCCTCCAAAAGAGAAATCGGCCATCACGGGAAGGGTGAGATAGGTGTTGAGATGGTCGGTATACACTAGTGAGAGGTAATTGAGATGTCGTTGCATGCGGTGGTTGCGTTGCATCATACCTAGGTCGGCCCGGATGGCAAACCAAGGATTGAAAGTATAACTCCCCGTAATACCGAAGTCATACCCTATTAGCGGATTGTACGCCTCGTCAACGCGACCAGCCTGAGAACGGTCGATACTAGTGAAACTAACACCCCCTTGAGCCCCCACAGACCATTGTGCTAAGGCCATCCTACCTAGGAGAATAAAGATTACAATTATTAGCAATTTTTTCATATCGTTTGAGAATTAAGAATCGGTTACCTCTCATATTTGTCTATAACACCATTCACTCATTTCAATGCTTTGGCGGGACAGACACGGGTACAATTATGACATAATATGCACTCGGTGGCGTTCTGGCGATTGCGTGAGTCGTTGGTAACCTCCACGTCCATCGGGCAGACCTCGAGGCACTTGCCACAACGAATACACTTATCCTTGTCATACCTGATACGCAGCAACGAATAGTAACTCATTGGTTTGAGGAAGATGGTTATCGGGCAAATGTATTTGCAAAAGGCACGGTTGTCGTGGAAGGCAATGGCAAGAGCGATGCCAACCACATAATAGACAATGTTGCCAAAGATGAAAAGACGAAACATCACAGAGGGAGTGGCCTCGCCCATCAAAAAGAGCACTACAACAAGGATAAGGGAAAGCGCAAAAACAATATAACGAATGTACCCAATACGCTTGCGCGGACCCTGAGGTAGTTTGTATGGCAAGAGGTCAAGAATCATAGCCGTCCAGCAGGCATAGCCACACCAACCGCGACCAAAGAACAGCGGCCCAAATATTTTAGCAATAGCATAGTGAAGTGTACCTGCCCCCACCACTCCAGAGAACAGATAGAACCAAAAGCCTTCAATCTGCATATTCTCGTGGCATATCAGCCCGAGGAATACGAGAATGTAAGAGCCTACGGTCAACTGAACGAACAGGCGGGCAAAACGCTTTCTCGCAGTAGTCAATGCCGAGCCCAAACCTAAACAGACACCTATATAGCTGAAATTAAAAAGCAAGAACAGCGAATCCTTCAGCTGCCACAATACTACTGCCAGGGTTTCAAACACTAAGAACAGAAGAAAAGCGGTACGGTACTTCTTCATATTGCTCTTTTTCAAAAAAGAGCAACCCAAAGAGGGTTGCTCTCCAAAAAAATTAACCTTTACTAGTTATGATAAAGCTAGTCCTGAATTGCCTTGATTCCAGGGAGAACCTTGCCTTCGAGGTATTCGAGCATGGCGCCACCACCGGTGGAGACATAGCTCATCTGGTCGGCGAGACCCATCTGCTTCACTGCAGCCACGCTGTCGCCACCACCGACGGCGGCAAAGCAACCCTGCTTGCAAGCATCAGCCACACTGAGGGCAATCTCGTTAGTACCCTTGGCAAAAGTGCTGAGTTCGAATACACCGGCAGGACCGTTCCAAAGGATGGTCTTGCTGTTCATGATGATGTCGCGGATGGCCTTGCAGCTCTCGGGACCGCAGTCCATGCTCTCCCAACCGTCGGGCACCTCGCCACTGGGGACAATCTGGGTGTTGGCATCGTTGCCAAACTTGTCGCCAATCACGCTATCGACCGGCAGATAATACTTGACACCATGCGCATCCATCTTCTTCATCAGCTCGATTGCAAGGTCCATCTTGTCATCTTCGCAGATGCTGTTGCCAATCTTGCCGCCGAGGGCCTTAGTGAAGGTATAGCGCATACCGCCGATGATAATCATATTGTCGACCTTGTCGATAAGATTTTCAAGGATACCAATCTTGCTGCTCACCTTGCTACCACCAATGATGGCGGTAAAGGGACGAGGAGGATTCTGCATCAGCTTCTCCAGATTGCGCACCTCGTTCTCCATCAGGAAACCGAAATACTTGTCGTTGGGGAAGAAACGAGCGATGACAGCAGTGGAGCTGTGCTCACGATGTGCTGCGCCGAAAGCGTCGTTGATATAGCAGTCGCCCAACTTGGCAAGTTTCTCCGCCAGTTCCACACCGCCTTTGGTTTCCTCGGGATAGAAGCGGATGTTCTCAAGCAGCATCACTTCGCCACCCTTCAGGTTCTTAGCCATCTCTTCCACTTTGCCTTCGCCAAGCAGAGCCTGAGTGAACTGCACGGGACGGACAATAAGGGTTTCAAGATACTTAGCGACGGGCTCGAGGGTCAGTTCGGGTTCAAAACCGCCTTTCTTCGGACGGCCAAAATGTGCCATAATAATGATGGCTGCACCATCAGCTAGCAGTTTGTTGATAGTGGGGAGCGACTCGCGCATACGGGTATCGTCGGTGATACGCTTGTTGTCGTCCATCGGGACATTGAAGTCGACACGCAGAAGCACCTTGCGGTCTTTGAAGTTTACATCTTTAATGGATTTCATGATGATATATTTTTATGGATTCTACTCTTTTGTGAATTGAAAATTGGTAATGGAATGTGTTAACGTGTGAATTCTTGAATGTGTAAATGTGTGAATGTGTAAATGTGTGAATCGATTAACGAATTTACGAATTCATTTGATTTACGAATTAACACATTAACGAATTTTCAATTTTCACCTTTCAATTTTAATGTTGTGGCTCATGCACCGCCATGCCGATATAGAGCGACGAGAGCATCGTGAACACAAACGCCTGGATGTATGCCACCAGACACTCCAGCACACTAATAAATACACTGAACACGACCGAGATGACCGATACACCGGCACCCACCCCCATCGAGATAGTATTGCTGAAGATAAAGATGAGCACCACGAAGCCAAGAATGACGATATGGCCTGCCGTCATATTGGCAAAAAGTCGAATCATCAGCACGATAGGCTTGGTGAACACACCCACCAGCTCCACGATGGGCATCAGCGGGAATATCTTCAGCCAGGCAGGGACACCGGGAGTGTTGAAAATGTCGACCCAGTAATGCTTATTGCCGCTAATGTTGGTGATAAAGAAAGTGATGAGCGCAAGCGTAGCGGTGATGGCAATATTGCCCGTCACATTGGCACCTGCGGGGAAGAAAGGAATCAATCCCATGCAGTTGCTCAAGAAGATAAAGAAGAAGAGCGTAAGCATATACGGCAGATACTTCTCGTAATGCTTTTCCCCTATCATCGGACGCACAATATCGTCACGCACAAACACCACCAGCAGCTCCACCAGCGACTGCAAACCCTTGGGAGCTTGGTTCTCACGTACCTTATAGCCCTTCTTGGCAACCATCACGATGACTATCAGCAACACCACGATAATCATAATAGCGGCAGGCACCTTGGTGATAGAAAAATCCAACGGCTTCACCACATTGCCCGCTTCGTCGAGCAGCGGGTTGCCGTCCTCGCCCACACACACTATTTCCTCCTTCTCCAAGCCGCCACCCACAAGACGATAACCCTTATAGTCGGCATGGCCGTGGTGGAACCTCGACGACATAAAAATGTCGAGATGCCCGTCGTTGATAAGGATAATCGGCAACGGAATGGCCACAGCATGTTCCTTGCCATCCTTGCCATAATAGTCAAACATGTGCCACGAGTGGGCATCGCTGACATGGCCGATGATGGTAGATCCAGGGTTGAAGGCACCCTCTGCTTCGGGTTCCTCCGCCTCCAACTCCTCGACAAAGGGGTCCTCGCTTTCAAAGTCGTCGGTGGCAACAAACTCCATAGGCAACGACTCGTCAGCCGCCAGTTCGATAAACTCCTGTGCATTCACAGTTGTCCCCAATGCCAGAGCCAACGACAATAATAAAAAGGATATACGTCTCATAATGATATTAATGTTTTGTTTATTCTCTTGTTCTCGAAGTATTGTTAAAGATGTCTACCTGTATTGAATCAAAAATGTTGAGTTGGTTCTCAGGCTCCGACTTGGCTAGGGCGTTACGCTCCGACTTGAACTGTTTCAGAGCCTCCTTCACCATGCGATGCACCGCTGCGGGACAGGTCGTTTGGTGAACCTTCGCGTATGCTTTGAGCATCTCACCCTCCCTCTCCGGGAGGGTGACGACAACTCTTTTCTTCTTAGCCTTCGAACGTGAATTCTTCATCCTAAATTGAATTAATTAATCAAATTAAAAATATTCGGATGCTATAGCAAATTCTCAATTTTCGATTTACATACGGTATCCATACTGCTCCAACAACGACATTGCCTGGTCCGAACGCTCCTTATCCTTCAGCACCTCGCTTGCCAGTTGGTGGAGACCGTAAAGCAACTGGGCCGACTCCTGCATCAGGGCATTCACACCCGAGGCCTTCGAGGTACCCGTGTACTGCGAGTAATAGGCAATGTCCTGACTGTAGTACTTAAAGATAGCATCCCAAATCTCGGTGGCACGCTCCTTGCCATACACATCGTTGTAGAGGTCCACCATCAGCATGCTAAACTTGTCGTATACAAAGTTCTTCTCAGGGAAGTACTTATCGCTCAGCTCCAGCATCTTGCGGGCACGCACTGTGTCACCCTTCTCCATCAACTCCTTAGCAGCCACGCAGAAAGTCTGTCTTTGCACAGTGCCCATATTGATGCTCACCGGGTCGACATAGATGTCGGCATTCAGGTTGCCCCACTCCAGCGGCACCATCTCTCCGTTCTTATCCTTATAGCCGTTGATAAAGTAGTCGAACGTCTCCTCCGTGAAAGTCTGCAACACATACTTATTGTCGCGCTTGTCGAAGAGTACCGGCTGGCTAATCCTCGACTGGTACGGAGTCAGCTTATAGTTCATGCCGTCCTGCACACAGTAGCTGCGTATCGGGGTGAACACACGCTGAATATAGCTCGGATTCATAATATTGATGTCGCGCTCAAAGCGGTTAGTACCGATAATGTCCAGTATCATCAACTCATGGCGGAATAGGTTGCCCTTATTGATCTGCCACTTGATAACGGGGTCCACCTGGTCGGCGATCTCGGCGGGGATAACGCCCAGTTTCACCAGTTTGGGGATGTCGAGGGTAATCTTAAAGCGGTTGGTCGGCAGCACAATGGCCTCTTCGCCGCGACCGCTACGAGCCTTAAACTTTTCTGGGTGCTCGCGCAACAAAGCCAGCACGTCGGTCACCTCAAAATAGTCGCTCGTCTTATCTTGCAGATAAATCACATCCTTACCCAAACCGTAAAACTCCTTAGGCAGTGTAAACGCCACGGGGTCGGAGTCGTAGATGCGGTTAAACAGCTGCTCCACATACCAGTGCATACCCGACAGCGTATAGTTCAGAATCCTCACATCAGTGCGGAAACCTTCTACCTCCTGCGCATACCACAGGGGGAATGTGTCGTTGTCGCCAAAGGTAATCAGGATGCCGTTCTCGTCCACCGAAGCCAAATAATTCTTGGCAAAGTCGCGAGCAGCATACTTCTCCGAACGGTCGTGGTCGTCCCAGTTCTCGTTAGCCATCAGCACTGGCACACACAGCATGCACACTACAAACACCACCGGCATGACAAACTTATACAGTTTTTCTTTCTTAAGCAGGCGTGTCAGCCAGTCAGCCAAGGCCATCACGCCCAAGCCAATCCAGATGGCAAAGAAACTGAACGAACCCACAAAGGCATAGTCCCTCTCACGCGGCTGTCGCGGAGGCATGTTCAGATAGATGCCGATAGCGATACCCGTCATAAAGAACATGATAAACACGATAAAGGCATCCTTCTTATTCCTCATCACATGATACACCAAGCCCATCAAACCCAGCAGCAACGGAAGCAGATAGTACACATTGCGAGCTTTATTCTCCTTCATGTGGTCAGGCAGGTTGTCCTGCGGACCCAGACGGGCTTGGTCGATAGCCTTGATACCGCAAATCCAGTTACCGTTCATATAGTCGCGCGTACCGTCGTCGTTGAAGTAATGGCCCTGAATGTCGTTCTGCCGTCCGGCAAAGTTCCACATAAAGTAGCGCCAATACATCCAACCCATCTGGTAGCCGTTGAAATACTTGAGGTTCTGTGCCGACGTAGGCTTATGGTCGCCGCGCGTCTTGCCAGCCCAATACTCATAGAACTGAGGATGGCGACGGTCGTTGTCGTTGCTATACATACGGGGGAACAAACCCGTGTGGTTCTGACGATAGACAAACTTTTGCTGATACGAGGCGGCAATATACTTATCCTTGCCCTTTTCGTCCTTGCCACGCACATACTTGGTGTAGCCCACCTTAGCGTCGATGGGGTCGCCAGCTGTATAATACTGACCCGAGAAAAGCGGCGTGTCGCCATACTGTTCACGTCCCAGATAGGCACGCATTGCCACAGCATCCTTCGGCGCGTTCTCGTTCAAGGGCGTGTTAGTGTTGGCCCTAATCACCAGCAGGAAGAAGGTCGAATAGCCAATCACCAGCATCAGAAAGCCCAACAATGAGGCATTCATCACAGGCTTATTTCTCTTTTTGGGCGAAGTGAACCACAACCCCCACACCACTGCGGCTGCCAGCAGCAGGAAGAAGAACACCGTACCCGAGTTAAAGGGCAAGCCCAGCGTATTCACAAAGAAAACATCAAACGCCGAATCCACATTGACAATACCGGGAATAATGCCCCATAATATCAACGCCAGCAACACCACTGAGATGACACCGCTCCAGATAAAACCCTTCACTGTAGTCTTCTCCCATTTGCGGAAATAGACCACATACACAATAGCTGGCACCGTCAGCAAGTTCAGCAAGTGCACACCGATGGCAATACCCACCAGCAGGCATATCAGCACCAGCCAACGCAGCGAACGCGGGTCGTCAGCCTGTTCTTCCCATTTGAGGATAGCCCAGAACACCACTGCCGTAAAAAGCGACGACATAGCATACACCTCGCCCTCCACAGCGGAGAACCAGAATGTATCGCTAAACGTATACGCCAAGGCGCCGACGATACCGGCGGCAAACACACCCCACGTGCGGGCATCTTTGATGTCGGGATTCTTCGGGTCAGGCAGCAGATGCTTACCCAACAACGTGATGCCCCAGAAAAGGAACAAAATAGTGAAACCGCTGCACACAGCCGACATCACATTCACGGCATGAGCCACATTCTCAGGTGTCGAGAACATCGAGAACAATCTTCCAATCAGCTGGAACGAGGGGGCTCCCGGAGGGTGACCCACTTGTAGCTTTGTTGCCGTGGCAATATACTCGCCGCAGTCCCACCACGACGCGGTAGCTTCGGCGGTAAGGATGTAAACAGTACAGGCCACGATGCAAATCACCCAGCCTATAATGTTATTCATCAGATGATACTTCTTCATAGATTAGTTGAAATGTTATTAGATGATTAGTTTATTCGTTGATTTGTTGATGTGCGAATCAACATTTTTTTATTCCTAATTCTTATTTTTCCCTGTTTATCGGCATTGTCATGCACCTAGCTCCGCCGCCCGCACGAGGCAGTTCGCTTGCCTTGAACACCACCACAAACTTTGAATAATCATTCATATTCACCTTACCGCTGCACACCTCGTCAGCATCCAACACTGCGAAACCCGCATGGTTCAACGAATCGATTGTCCGTTGGTTGCGCTCATAGCCAATCACCTTGCCATCGTCCAGCGCAAAGAAGTTGGCACCGCTGTGCCACTGCTCGCGGTCTTGATACCAAGTGTCATACCCACCACACAGCACCGGTTCCATCTCCATGCCGCAGGCCTTCAAACCCTCCAACATATTGGAATACTCCTTGGTAGTGATATTGCCGTTATCGCAAGTAATCAACGTAGTCGCCTTGCCAGCGAACAGCCCAGTCTTGTCCAGCAGCGGAGGATACACCATCAGTTGGTGGCTTCCCAGGAAGGTATGCACCATATCCAAGTGGATAAACGAGTCGGGCTTATGGGGCAACTCCTGAGTCAAGATATTGAACTTAGGGCGCTCCTTGGCGAACTTCTCCGCCAAGAACATAATACCCTTATGGTTGGTGCGGATGCCCTCACCCACGCACAGCAGGTCGGGACCCGCCACCTGCACATCGCCACCTTCTGTCCGTGCCGACGCATTCACCGCCTGCCCGCAGAAAGTCTTGGTGCTAAAATAGTATTCGAAAATAGCCCTATATATCAACGTTTCGCGCTGACGCACAGAGAACGACATCGAATTAATCAGAACTTCGTTATATACCGACGACGATGCATCGCGTGTAAAGAACAGGTTGTATAAAGGCTTAAGGGTAAAACGTGCCTCTTTAAACTGCTGCGGGTCGGTGTCGCCATGAAACGGCACACCCTCAATCAATTCCTTCGCCAACTGCTTGCTGTCGTGCACCATCAGCTGGTCGGCCAAAAACTCGCAGCCGTCCAACTTGCAACTCTGTGCCACCAAATACTGACGCACATCGTCGTTGTCCATCAGCTGCGCCAGCACATCTTCCACATAATAGACCTTGCACCATTTCTCAAACACACCTGCAAAAGAAGCATACTCCTTGTCCACGATATGTTTGCTCAAAATATCGCTAAACAATGCTTCTTCGGCATTGGCGGGAGTCATTCGTTCAATCTCAATTCCTGGTTTGTGCAGCAACACGGCGTTCAAGTGACCGTATTCGCTCGACACATTTACCGTCGTTTTTTGTATATTTGTCTGTTCTGTCATATATCCAATAATTGTAGGGTGCTAGTTTACAGCACCATTTCGCCACGACACAACATGCCGCAGCAACTGCAAATATACATTTTTTTTTTGAATCATACCAAAAGCGGCACAACTTTTTTCTTTTTTTTACCATAAACAAAAGTTCTAGCCACAGCAACCACCCCATCGTCTCCCCATTTTATCTTAGAATACTTCTAGAGGGGCTACTATTTTATAACACCGTACGAACAATGTAAGGTGTCGCGACCGAATGGGAGCAACGTCGTTTCCACGGTGTCGCGACCGAAGGAGTGGACATTCCAAAAACTCAAATCTGATGATTTACAGCATGGGGACTTTCGAATGTCCAATGTCCAATGTCCAATGCATATACTTTTGGTTGTCGGAAGAGTTCTATAATATAATAATAATAAAATAATAAATTATTTTATTATTATTATATTATAGGCCATATTGCAATAACAAAACACATTGCATTGGACATTGGACATTGGACATCTTTGCAATGTGCTTATTATTACTATATTATGTGTTACAAGGGTTATAAATGTCCAAAAGACATTGTAACGTCAAAATAGCTTTTGTGTTGATATTAAGTATTTTGCGTATTTTTGAGTTGTAGAGCATAACCAGCTTGTTATAAGTTTACATTTTTCGTTTATTATCGTCGACTGAAATCGGGAAAGAACTATGTTTCTTAGACTGAGCCATTCCCTACTTATGACCCAAAGAGAGCCTCTTTTGCCATCAAAGAGAGCCTCTTTTTTAAAAAGGTGGGAAAAGTGACTTTTTTTGCTCGAAAAAGTTTGCTATGTCGTTATTCCGCGCTATCTTTGCATTCGAAGACGGTCGGGAAGTGGCCACTCTCGGCTTCGTCTTCCCAGAGTGCCTTCGCTCTGCCTTCGCTTCCGGAGGCGAAGAAAAGAGGGAGGAAAGGAGAATTGAGAATGGAGAATTGAGAATGGAGAATTATCTGGGTGCGGCAGCCATTTTTCAACTTTCAACTTTCAACTTTCAACTT
>JAFWQP010000067.1 GCA_017509045.1 Bacteroidales bacterium | reverse complement strand
TTGAGAATTGAGAATTGAGAGTGGCATACCCCGCCACTTCGTGGCACCCCTCTGAAGAGGGGACGGGGCGGGAGCCGCGCATATTTCACTTTTCAATTTTCAATTTAAAACAACCTCCCCGCCTGCGGCGGAAATCCAGAGATCTTGGAGAAATAGATTTTTCAATTTTCAATTTTAACATACCCCCCGCCTTCGGCGTACCCCTCTTTAACATACCCCACCGCTATCGCGGCACCCCTCTAAAGAGGGGATGGGGCGGGAGCCGCGTATATTTCGATTTTCATTTTTCATTTTTCAATTTTCATTTTTCATTTTTCAATTATCAATTCTCAATTCTCAATTTGATAAGTTTTTAAATTTTTTATTTTTAATTTTCAATTATATTTTCGTATCTTTGCAGTTTTCCAATATATAGTGATGGCAGCGTAATCTGTTATTGCACAAAGGATAACTGAAGAGAACTATGGATTATAACTTTTCCGAAATCGAGCCCAAGTGGCAAAAGTATTGGCGCGAGCAGCATACTTATCGCTGCTTGAACAACTCCGACAAGCCTCATTTTTATGTCCTCGACATGTTCCCCTACCCTTCGGGCGCGGGACTGCATGTGGGTCATCCGCTGGGGTATATTGCCAGCGATATCTTTGCCCGCTATAAGCGGCTGAGAGGCTTCAACGTGCTACACCCGATGGGCTACGACGCCTACGGCCTGCCCGCCGAGCAGTATGCCATTCAGACGGGTCAGCATCCCGCCATCACGACGGAAAAGAACATTGCCCGCTACCGCGAACAGCTGGACAAGATAGGCTTCAGCTTTGACTGGGAGCGCGAGGTGCGCACCTGCGACCCTAAGTATTACAAGTGGACGCAATGGACGTTTATCCAGCTGTTTAACCACTACTACGACACCGAGATGGACAAGGCGATGCCTATCAGCCATTTGGTGGAGAAGTTGGAGAAGGGCGAAATCAGCGCCGTTGGCGACAAGCCGTGGAAGGAGATGAGCGACGAGGAGCGTCAGGACTATCTGATGAACTTCCGCCTCGCCTACCTCGCCGACATACCGGTGAACTGGTGCCCCGAGCTGGGGACGGTGCTTGCCAACGACGAGGTGGTGAACGGCCTGAGCGTGAGGGGCGGCTACCCCGTGGAGCGCAAACTGATGCGCCAGTGGAGCCTCCGCATCACCGCCTACGCCCAACGGCTGGTGGACGGATTGAACGAAGTGGAGTGGACCGACAGCTTGAAGGAGATACAGCGCAACTGGATAGGCCGCAGCGAGGGCGCGGCGGTGTGGTTCCCGCTTGCCAAGAGCGAGGCCACACGCCCCGAGGAGATACTGATGGGTCAGATAGAGACCCACGAGGAGACCTCGTTTGAGATTTTCACCACACGACCCGACACCATCTTCGGCGTGACGTTTATGGTGCTATGCCCCGAACATGAGATGATAGAGCAGATTACCACTCCCGAGCAGCGCGAGGAGGTGGAGGCCTATGTGGCGTGGGCAAAGAACCGCTCGGAGCGCGAGCGCCAGGCGGAGGTGAAGAAGGTGAGCGGCGTGTTCACCGGTGCCTTTGCCGTGAACCCCTTGACGGGCGAGCGCATACCCATCTGGGTGAGCGACTATGTGTTGGCAGGCTATGGCACGGGTGCCATCATGGCTGTGCCGGCACACGACAGCCGCGACTTTGCCTTTGCACGCCATTTCAACCTGCCCATCCGACAGGTGGTGGCCCTCGACCCACACGAGCTCAGCGACCCCGCCACATGGGAGGAGAGCATGGACGCCAAGACGGGCTACAGCGTGAACAGCGGCTTTGTGACCGGCATGAAGGTGAAGGATGCGATGGCAGCCGTCATCGACAAGATAGAGGAGATGGGTATCGGCAGCCGCACGGTGAACTACCGTCTGCGCGACGCCATCTTCAGCCGCCAACGCTACTGGGGCGAGCCTTTCCCCATCTACTACAAGAATAACCGACCCTACACCATACCCGAAGAGTGCCTGCCGCTGCTGCTGCCCGAGGTGAAGGATTTCAAGCCTACCGCCACGGGCGAGCCCCCGCTGGGACACGCCACGGTGTGGGCATGGGACGAGCAGAACCGCCAAGTGGTGGAGACCTCGAAGATTGACAACAAGACCGTATTCCCCCTGGAGCTGAGCACCATGCCGGGCTTTGCAGGCTCGAGCGGATATTATCTGCGCTATATGGACCCCCGCAACGACGAAGCCTATTTCAGCAAAGAGGCGGTGGAGTATTGGCAGAACGTAGACCTCTACGTGGGCGGCGCCGAGCATGGCACGGGACACCTCATCTATGCCCGTTTCTGGAACAAGTTCCTCTTCGACATTGGCATGAGCGTGAAGCAGGAGCCTTTCCAAAAGCTGGTGAACCAAGGCATGATACAGGGAAGAAGCAACTTTGTGTATCGCAGCAAGGAGGACAACAATCTGTTTATCTCGAAGAATATCCCCGGACGCGCCGAAAAGACGGTGCCTATCCATGTGGACATCAATATCGTGAACAACGACATCCTCGACATTGAGCGTTTCCGCCAATGGCGACCCGAGTTTGCCAACGCCCGCTTTGAGTTGGAAGACCAGGCAATGCCTGGCGATAATAAGGCTGCTGCAGGACGCTATGTCTGCGGCTGGGAGATTGAGAAGATGTCGAAATCGATGTACAACGTGCAGAACCCCGACGACTTGGTGGCGCGCTACGGAGCCGACACGCTGAGACTGTATGAGATGTTCCTCGGACCTGTGGAGCAGGCGAAGCCGTGGGACACCAACGGTATCGAAGGCGTGCACCGCTTCCTGAAGAAATTCTGCAAGCTCTTCGACAGCCTCACCGACGCCCCTGCCGACAAAGCACAGCTGAAGATACTGCATCAGACAATCAAGAAGATAACCGACGACATTGAGCGATTCTCGTTCAACACCGCCGTTTCCAACTTCATGATATGCACCAACGACCTTGGCGGCATGAAGACAGTCAGCAAAGAGGTGTTGGACAAGCTGGTGGTGCTGCTGGCACCCTTTGCCCCACATATTGCCGAAGAGCTGTACCATGTGTTGGGACACGAAGGCAGCGTATGCCAAGCCGAATGGCCCGACTACGACCCCGCCATGCTGGTGCAGGACACGTTCACCTACCCCGTGTCGTTCAACGGCAAGATGCGCCTCACCCTAGAGCTTCCCAACGGCATCACACAGGAAGAGGCCGTTGCCGCGGTGAAAGCCGACACCTTGGCACAGAAATGGCTCGACGGCAAAGAACCCAAACGTATCGTATTTGTCCCCAACAAGATAATCAATATTGTTATTTAATACCTTAACAAATTGAAAATTGACAACTTATTAAAACTAAAAATTAAAAATTGAAGTACATACCCCGCCACTTCGGCAAACATTCACTGGATGTTTGCTCCCCTCTAAAGAGGATTAAGGATGTCCTGTGGACATACGTCCTGACGCGGTCATAATACTCAAACAATCAAGTAATCTAACATCACACTTCTTAGTTCATAGTTCTTAATTCTTACTTCAAAAGGTTCTTACTTCAAAAATCAACTTCTTAGTTTTTAGTTTTTACTTTTTAGTTTAAAAATCAACTTCTTACTTCAAAAATAACTCTTACTTCTAAAGATATGCTCTCCCGTCATTTTCTCCGTTCAAAAGTGTTGCAGGTCATCTATGCCACGACGATAGACCCTGTTGACATCACCGTTGCCGAACGCAACTTCAAACACAGTATCAGCCGTCTCAATGACTTAGGCACTATCCAGCTTGCCACCCTGGTGCATTTTGTAGAGACAGCGGGACAAATCATCGACGAGGCCCAACACAAATTCCTACCCACCGAGGAGGAGCGCAACCCCAACCGCAGACTGCCGTCCAACCTCTTTGTGTGCCGGCTGGCGGACAACTACGACCTACGCCACCATATCGAGGACAGTCATGTGAACTGGAACGGGGTGGAATATGACGAGGCTTTTCGTCAGGCATACACCGCCGTTTCGCAGATGGCCGAATATAAGACCTATCTGGCTAGCGAACAGACCTTTGCCAACGACCAGCAGTTTGCCCTCAAGGTGTTCAAATACCTTATGAACCAGGATGCCCTCCGCGACCTTATACAGTCGCAGAGCCTGCTGTGGGAAGACGACTACGACCAGATAGCACAATACAACTTCATGATGCTGAAGGCACTCGACGACACTTTAGACGAAGCCACACCCATCCGATTGATGAACGACGAGCGGTATGACAAAGATGTAGACGCCTACGAGTTTGCCCGCCACCTGCTGCTGGCGACCTTACGCCACCGCGACGAGGTGGAAGCCATGATTCGCAAAAACCTGCGCGGATGGGATTTCGACCGTGTGGCAAGCATGGACGTGCTGCTGCTGAATATGGCGGTTGCCGAGCTCACCGAGTTCCCCTCCATCCCCGAGGGTGTCACTGTGGACGAATACATCGAGCTGTCGAAAGAGTTCAGCACCGAGCGCAGCCGCCTCTTTATCAACGGCATCATCGACAAGTTTATCATCGAATTGCGCTCCGCTGGCCGTATCAACAAGAGCGGTCGCGGCATTATCGACCCCAGCCTGCTGGACAATTTGGATTCAGACGAATACTCAGCAGAATAAAAGAACACTGCCATGAAACAAACATTCCTTATTTTACTCATAGCCACCACGCTGCTTGTAGCTTGCAATCGCACCTCGCAGCAGAGTGACATCAACGTGGACCTCATAAACAACCCCAATAGTGCCGAGGGCTACGACACGAAGGAGCCCATGCCTGTGATGGCATTCGACTGCGACCTACACGACTTTGGCCGCATCAGCCAGGGCGAAAGCATCTCGTATAGTTTCCACTTCCTCAACCGAGGCAAGCGCGACTTGGTTATCAGCGGATGCTCAGCCACCTGCGGATGCACTGTGGCGGACTATCCCCGCGGTCGTATTGCCCCGGGCGACGACGGCTACATCACCGTCACCTTCAACTCGCAGGGCAAAACGGGACAGCAGTACCAAGAGGTAACCGTCAGCTCCAACGCCCAACCCTCAAAAAACGTGCTTAAAATAGTAGCACAGGTATTATAGTAATATTATACATACTGAAGTTAAAATGGGAGTTAAATTGGGAGTTAAATTGGACAATACACTTTGCGACAATGAATTTGGCCATTTTTAGACGTAATTTCATAGGACTTTCCTAATATATTGAATTAATAAAACCCGCTTTAATAAGGTAAAACAATCAAACACAAAACAACATGAACAATCTCCTTTCCATCCTTCTTCAAGCCCCCGCACCCCAAGGTGGCGGCAACATGCTTATCTGGCTCATCCTCATCTTTGTGGTGATGTGGATATTAATGATACGCCCGCAACAGAAACAGGCAAAGAAAGAACGCGAATTCCGTGCCGGATTGAAGAAAGGCGACCGCGTCAGTTTCAGCGGTGGCATCTACGGCAAAGTACACGAAGTGGCTGAGCACACTGTAGACGTGGAGATATCCAACGGTGTCGTTGTCACCGTCGAGAAATCCATGGTGCAACCCCTTCCCCAACAGCAAACTGAGACAAAGAAATAAAGAGAATTCGTTAATTCGTTAATACGTTAATTCGTTAATGTGTTTCTTCGAGACGCTGCTGCATCTCGGCAAAGAAAGCAAGCTTTCTATGCACTCGATTATTATAGCGTTAATTCGTTAATTCGTGAGTCTTTGATACGACAAGGACTAACACATTCACACATTCACGCATTTAAACATTCACGCATTCAAACATGTTCCGTCATCGTTCTTTTTGGATTATACTGGTCATCACAGCCATTGTTTGGCTGATAGCGACAATGTCGGAACATGACGACTACCCCCTGCAGCTGCACATCGAATGGGTAGGCTACGACACCGCGCGCCATGTCGTCACCCATGCCGACACCCTGCTGCCCCTAACAATCCAATCCAACTGCTTTCTAGCCATCAGCCGTTACCACACCGCCAAACAACGCCCCTACAAGATTGCCGTAAAAGGCGATACCATCATAAAGGTAGGCGATGCCCTCTTCGACGACATCATACGGCAACTCAACTTCCATGGCACACACGGAATTAAATCCAACGTGGAAAGCATCTCGCTCACCCTTTCGGAACGAGGCAGACGAGGCTATGTGCCGCGACTACAAGATGTTGACTTCTCTTTCGCCGAACAATGCGGGCTGTCGGGAGAACCCGTCATCCAACCCGACACCGTGTGGCTCTACGGCGACCCTGCCGTGTTGAAGCAGATACCCGAACTCGTCACCAGCCCTGCAAGGCTTGCCAACCTCAACGACAGCTGCAGCATAACCCTGGCTCTCGACCCTGTATGGCAGCGTTATCCCGACCTGCACACCTCGGCCGACAGCATACAGATATTCCTACCTATTGACCGCTACGTCGAAAAGACACTCACTATCCCTGTACGCTTCCAAGGTGGCGACAACCAATTACAAGTGCGCCTACATCCCGAACGCGCCGATGTAACCCTTTGGGTACCGGTAAGAGAGTACGACAACATCAACGCCGACATGGTACATTTGGCAGTTGATTACACCCCTGGCGATAACGCACAAACACTCCCCGTGCGCGCCACCCTCTTCCCCGCCGGCACACGCGTCAAGCAAATATCCCCCTCAGCCATTCAATATGTCATCATCCGATAAACCCCTCCTCGTCGCCCTCACCGGCGGCATAGGCTGCGGCAAAACCACCGTTCTCAACCAATTCCAACAACTGGGCATACCCTGCTTTGTTGCCGACCAAGTGGCGGGAGAATACTACAACGACCCTGATTTTCTCCAACAAATCCGCGACTTGTTTGGCGACAGTGTGATACGTGCTGACGGCAGTGCCGACAAGCAGGCCATCGCCAAAATCGTATTCTCCGACAAAGATGCCCTCGGACGGCTCAACGCCTTAATCCACCCACGAGTATGGCGCGACTTCCAACGATTCGCCCAAGAGCATAGTGAGGCCCCATACATCATATTCGAGAGCGCCATTGCTTACGAATACGGCTTTGACAGAATGGTAGACCGTGTTGTTTGCGTCTATCTAGACGAGGAAGAACGCCTCAGCCGACTAGCACTGCGCGACCACGCCACCCGCGAACAACTATTGGCACGAATGCGCAACCAACTCAGCGCCGAAGAAAAGATGATGCGGGCTGACTATGTGGTGCTCAACTACGAAGGCAATCCCCGTGCACGACAGGTGTTGCATATCCACCGCCAACTCATTGAGGCAAAACGCTCATAACCACCTCCCCCACCCCACCCATGAAAAAGACCAATGCAGCACGACTGCTCGACAGCCAGAAAATACCATACGAACTCATTCCCTATGAGGTAGAAGAGAACGACCTCGGTGCACAACACGTGGCCGACCAGCTGCATGAAGACATTCAACAAGTATTCAAGACGCTGGTGCTGCGAGGCGACCGCTCGGGATATTTTGTCTGCGTTATTCCCGGTGCCGAAGAGGTAGATCTGAAAAAGGCCGCCAAAATATCGGGTAACAAAAAGTGCGACCTTATCCCCATGAAAGGATTATTGCCGCTGACTGGCTACATACGTGGCGGATGCAGCCCTATCGGTATGAAGAAAGCATTCCCAACATACCTGCATGAAACCGCCATGCTGTTCGGCCACATCTATGTCAGTGCCGGTGTGCGAGGGCTCCAGTTCAAAATCTCGCCCCAGCACCTTATACAGGCAAGCCGTGCCACGGTTTGCTCTCTCACTGTTGAGTAAACCGCATACTCATCCCACAGACCCATACGGTCTTTGGAACGGGGTTATCTTTTAAACCCAAATCGGTCATTAGGGTTTATGGCAGATTAGCATTTGTTTCGAGCAGATTGGCCTCATCGCTGGCGAAGACGTAGCGGGCTACGTCGAGACAGGGATGTGGACAAGATGCCGAAAGAAATGCTGATATGGCATAAACAGACCTTAAAAAGCGAGAAAGGATATAAAAGTCGGTCTAATGACCGATTTGGGTTAAATACAAAACATTTTACTGTAATCTTCCGCCCTTGTAGAAATGCTTGCTCCAATAGCTGTCGTCGAGACGGCTGATAATAACACCGCGCGAGGTGGAGGAGTGAGCAAAAAGACCATCCTTGAGGTAGATGCCGACGTGCGAGACGCGACCTTTGCTATTGGTGAAGAAAACGATGTCGCCTTCGCGAAGCTCGCTTTTGGTGATAAGTTTTACATCTTGCTGCATGTCGTTTGCCACGCGGTGAAGACGCCGCTGGTAAACCTCACGAACAATATGTCCAACAAAAGCAGAACAATCAACGCCCTCCTTCGTTGTGCCGCCATAGCGATAGGGTGTGCCCATCCACGACTCGATGGCATCGTAGAGCTGCTCGTTGTCGCCGGGTTCTCGCTCGATGCCCAACGAATTGACACGTCCCGCTGCCTTGGCTTCAGCCGAAGGGGTCGGGACATAGGGAACTTCGGAGACGTATTCGTCGACATATAGTTCGCCAACGGTGTAGTCTTCCTCTTCCAAATCGCGAGAGAGGAAGTTCTTGACGGCTTCGCACGAAGTGAGAAACAGGGTGGCGAGAAGGAGTAGACTAATCCTTGATAATGTAGATGTCCTCATTGTCACGCTTCATATAATAGTGTTCGCGTCCGTAGGTTTCGAGGGCTTCGATGTTGCCGATGAGCGAAACCGCCTCGGCACTGTCCTGCTTGATGTCGTGTTCGAGGAGGTCGATCTCTTTGTTGAGCTCCGCCAGCTCGCGCTTGAGTTGGTGGGTGACAAAGAAGTTGTTTTCCCCTAGGAAGAAGAAAAAGAGTAGGAATATGAGGGTTACCGCCACATATTTATTTTTGACGATTCGCCAAATGGATAATAGCATTTTTTTCATTGGAAATGGGATTGTATTTAGGGGTTAAACGGGGCGTTAGGCTTGAAAGATGAATAGGATTAGTCACCTTTTATACATTATCTCACCTTTAGCCGTTGTCCTTCGCGTATGCGGTCGGATTTGAGGCCGTTGAGTTTCTTGATTTTGGAGACGGTGGTGCCGTGTTTGGAAGCGATGGCGGTGAGGGTTTCGCCACGACGTACACGATGGTAGGCGTTGGCTTGTGAGTTTTTGCGAGTGTTGCGATGGTTGTTGCTGACGGCAGGGCGTGTCTCTTCGGGGGCGGCAGGACGTACAGCAACAGTTCGGCGCGAGAGGGAGTCCTCGGAGGCAAGGAAGATGGAGTCGGCCCAAAGGATGAGGTCGTTCATCTTGTCGGTGGGCAGACATAGCGGATAGGAGTTGCCTTCGCCCGGTATCATATCGACACGGTATTGGGGGTTGAGAGTGCGCAATTCTTCCATCTCAACGCCTGTATATTTGTTGACGTAGTGGAAAAGCATGTTGCGCTCGACCATGATGGTGTCGGTGCGCAGGGGGATGGTGACACGTTTGGGGTGGAGTCCGTGTTCGGGGTAGAAGTTCATGATGTATGTGGCGGCGATGAAGGCAGGGATGTAGCCGCGGGTTTCGCGCGGAAGGTAGGGGTAGATCTGCCAGAAGTCGCGTTTGCCTCCCGAGCGGGCTATGGCCTTGTTGATATTGCCGGGGCCGCAGTTGTAGGCGGCTATGGCGAGGTGCCAGTCGCCGAAGACGTGGTAGAGGTCGTGGATGTAGTGGGCGGCGGCATCGGACGACTTGTAGGTGTCGCGACGTTCATCGATGATGGAATTGACCTCGAGGCCATAGTTTTTGCCGGTGGTGTACATGAATTGCCAAAGACCTGCGGCACCCACACGCGAGGTGGCTTGTGGGTTCATGGCGGACTCGACGATGGTGAGGTGTTTGAGTTCCTCGGGCACATCGTAGCGTGCCAGAGCCTCCTCGAAGATGGGATAGTAGAATTCGGAAAGGGTGAGCATCACGTCAAGACGGCCACGCATACGGTTTAGGTACATGCGGATGTAGGACCTCACTTCGGAGTTGTAGGTCATCGGTATGATGGTGTGCAGCGACTGGAGGCGGCGAGAGATGACACTGTCGGGTATTTGGTCGAAGGCGTAGTCGGCATTGATGTTGGCACGGTGGCGTCGAGTGGAGGCAGCGTATTTGTTAATGACATAGCTGTTGAGGAGGCTGTCGTAGTTGGTAACAAACTGGTCGGCCATGTCGGTGGCCTCTGCGTGGTTGGAGTGGTGCTGTGCTCTGGCGAAAGAGGGCAACAGGAACAACAGGAGGACTCCTATATAACAAAAACGTTTCATATATAGTTCTTTCTATCGATTGGGTACATAATATTTAGTCTGCAAAAATACGCAAAATATTTTTCTCGGCAAAATAAATAGAAAGGATAATTATTAACAATCTATATTCGCCCACATACAACATGTTGATAAAAAAAAGATTACCGCACAATGAGGTGTAGATAAGTATTTTTTTATTGGAAATGGTGTTTGTGGTATGATTTTTTTATGTATTTTTGCAGTCGGAAAGAATACAAACCTAATACATCAATATAACATGGAAATCAACATCACAGAAGAAAATTTCAATCAAGTGTTGGCGGAAAATCCCGTCGTCATGGTCGATTTTGGTGCCACCTGGTGTGGTCCCTGCAAGGCTCTGGCTCCCGTAGTGGAGGAGATAGCCGCTGAATACGAAGGTCGCGCCGCCATCTGCAAGGCCGATGTGGAGGAGTGCCCCACGATTGCCGCCCAGTTCCGTATCCGCAATGTGCCTACCGTGCTGTTCTTTAAGAACGGCGAGCCGAAAGACAAGAGTGTCGGACTGGTACAGAAAAGCACCCTTACTGAGAAACTCGACGCACTGCTGTAAAAATAGTTGGTCGGAGTTGACCGACTAGGCCGACAAAGGTGATTTTCGAACTAGAGAAATATAAGTCGCTGGACTTCTTTGCACGGCAGATTGTGGAAGGTTTCCTCATCGGCCTGCATAGGAGTCCATTTCATGGTTTTTCGGTCGAATTTGCGGAGCATCGCCAATATACTGTGGGCGAATCGACACGCAATATCGACTGGAAGTTGTATGGCCGAACGAATAAGTTGTTCCTTAAACGCTTTGAGGAGGAAACTAATTTGCGATGCCAGTTGGTGATAGACCACAGCGGCTCGATGCTGCTGCCTATCGAGCACCACGGCGACCTGCAGCATCCCAACAAGCTCACTTTTGCCTGCTATGCTGCCGCTGTACTGAGCGAACTGTTGCTAAAACAGCGCGACGCCTTTGGGCTAACGTTATTGGGCGACGGCATCGACCTGCAGACCGATGTGCATAGCAGTCGGGCGCATCAGAAGCACCTGCTAGAGATACTGGAAGGGGAACTGCGACAGGAGCCCCAACAGGCGATACAATCGCCTTCGTCCACCCGCATTGCCGAGGCTCTGCATCTGACTGCCGAACGACTCCACAGAAGGTCGCTGGTGGTTATTTTTACCGATGCCTTGGTGAATCCCGACGACCAAGACCCCATGATGGACGCCATGCGGCATCTGCGCCACTGCAAGCATGAGGTGATCCTGTTCCACACCCTGCATCACGGGCATGAGATAGACTTCGACTACCCGAACCGACCGACCGAATTTATCGACCTTGAAAGCGGCAAGCACATCAAACTGATGCCCTCGGAGGTGTCGGAAAAATATAGAGAACAAATGGTCAGGCAGACAGCCGACATTAAGCAACACGCCATCCGTTACCGCATCGACTACCAGCCTATCGACACCCAACAGGGATTCGACCAAGTGCTGCTGCCCTTCTTGCTTAAACGAAACAGGCATGTATAGTGATTGCTTGATTGTCTGAATATTTTTGATTGTATAATTGCTTTAGGTGTGAATAGTGTATTTCTTCGAGACATTGCTTGGGCTCTGAATAGTGCAAATCTTGGGATTTGCCCTCTTCTTTCACTTTTCACAATAGAGACAAATGGCTGTGGCAGCCAATTAGCATTTTTCTACTTTCGAGCATTCATATAACTTTTTTTGTTAAAAAAACATTAGTGCACTCAATTATTGAAATATTTTTCTTACTTTTGCAAATTGAAAATTGTGCTTTTATTGCAACAAAGTAATTAATAAAATACAACATATCATTATGAGTACAAAGAAATACACCCTAGTCATCAACCCCGGCGCAACCTCCACCAAGGCTGCCATCTACGAAGGCGAGACTGAGATATTTACCGAGAACCTGTCTCACCCTATTGAAGAGATTCAGAAGTTCCACGAAGTGGCCGACCAGTTCGACTATCGCAAGGATGCCATCCTCGATATGGTGAAACGTCATGGTGTCGGTACCGACGAAATTGCCGTCGTGATGGGTCGTGGCGGCCTCACCCGCCCCTGCGAGAGTGGTTGCTACCGCGTCAACGACTTGATGAAAGAAGAGTGTCATGCCGGTATCCAAGGCAAGCACGCCTGCAATCTCGGCGCCCTTATCAGCGACGCCATCGCCAGAGAGATTGGCCTCGACTGCGCCTACATCGCCGACCCCGGCATCGTGGATGAGCGTCCTGACTATGCCAAGATTTCAGGACACCCCATCTTCGACCTCGACCCCAGCCACGAAGGTGTCATCTGGCACTGTCTGAATCAGAAGATGACCGCCAAGTTGTACGCCCGCGAACTAGGCAAGCATTATGAAGACCTCAACCTTATCATCGCCCACATGGGTGGCGGTGTTAGCGTAGGTATCCACCAACATGGCCGTTGCGTGGAGGTGAACCGTGCCCTGTGCGGCCTCGGTGCCTTCTCCCCTACCCGCTGTGGTAGCATCAATGCCAGCAAGCTCATCGAGGTGGCATGCTCGGGCAAGTATACCGAAGCCCAGCTGAAGAAATTTGTCACTGCCGAAGGCGGCTTTGTGGCATATCTGGGTACCAACGACGCCTACGAGGTGGAAAAGAAAGCCCTGGCAGGCGATGCAAAATGCCAGTTGCTCGTCGATGCCTTCTGCTACCAAGTATCGCTTGAGATTAGCCGTCTCGCCGCTGTTGTCAACGGCAAGGTGGATGCCATCCTCCTCACGGGCGGTATTGCCTACAGCAAACCCTGGATGCAAATGATTACCGACCGAATCAGCTGGATTGCTCCCGTCAAGGTCTACAAAGGCGAGAACGAGATGCTTGCACTCGCCATCTGTGGCAAGGAAATCCTCGACGGCATTGCACCTAAAGAATACAAATAGTAGCCACTCCGCTAAGTCGGCAACAGCAACTATCAAAACTCCATTTTTTCAATTTCCGATTGAAAGAATGGAGTTTCACAATGAACGTTTTCGTTAAGCCGAGCGCAGAGGGCAAATCACGAAGTGTTTACACTATGCCGAGGCGAGAAAACGTCACTGAGCAACGCTTTCGAAGAGCCGAATGCAAACGAACTTGTTCGTATGCTGAGGTGAAGAAACGTCTGTTACGAAGAAACGAACAATAAACAACCAGATTAGAAATAACAATGAAACGTATCATTCTAACACTCACCATCCTGATGCTTGGCACCACCGTATGTGCCCAACAAGTCACCATCAAGAAAGGCAAGGCCACCATGTCGGAAGCAGACTACAACATGCTCAAACAAAAGGCTGATGCCTATGAATCAGTTCAGAAAGCCTTGAACGAGACCCTTGCCGCCTATCAAAAGCAACAGCAGATGAACGACATGTATCGTCCCATCGAGCTCAAGAGCTTCAACGACTCCGCCTCCTATGCCATCGGTAAGGACATCTACCAGAGCTGGCTCCGCGACAATCTGGGCATCAATGGACAGGCAGCTGGACAATCAATGATTGACTGCTACAAAGGTCAGAACACTTGGAACGAGGCCACCATGCGCCCCCTGCTACAACGTTTCCAACAAGAGTTTGAGAAACGCCAACAGGAAGAACATGAAAAAATGATGGCTAGCAAAGACGAAAACATCGCTGCCGGAAAGAAATTCCTTGAAGAAAACGCCCTCAACAAGTCGGTCTACCAAACCAAGAGCGGCCTGCAATACAAGATTGAGCGAAAGGGCAAAGGAGGTAAGAAACCCACCGCCACCAACAAGGTGAAAGTCCACTACACTGGCAAGTTGCTAGACGGCAAGGTATTCGACAGCAGTGTCGACCGTGGTCAACCCGCCGAGTTCTTCCTCAACCAGGTCATTCCCGGCTGGACCGAAGGCCTGCAGCTGATGGACATCGGCTCCAAGTACATCTTCTACATCCCCTCCAACCTCGCCTATGGCGACCAAGTGGTGGGCAGCATTCCTCCGGGCTCAACCCTTATCTTTGAGGTGGAACTGCTTGACATTCTGCCCGACAAAGCTCCTCAGAACAACGGCATACAAGTGATTCAGCGATAAGCATGAATTCTTTTGGCAACCAATTCCGGCTGACCACCTTCGGCGAATCTCACGGCACAGCAGTGGGTGGTGTCGTCGACGGGTGTCCAGCCGGAATTGTTATTGACCACGCCTTTATCGCCGAGGAGCTGCTTCGCCGCCGCGTAGGTGACGACAGCACTGCCTATGGGCTCACCACACGGCAAGAGTCAGACCATGTGGAATGGCTCAGCGGCCTTATGAACGACATCACCCTCGGCACACCCCTATCCTTTATTATCAAAAACACCGACTGCCACCCGGAAGACTATGAGTCGCTTCGAGACCTTTGCCGTCCCGGTCACGCCGACTATACCTACACCGCCAAATACGGCATACGCGACCATCGTGGTGGTGGCCGCGCCTCTGGAAGAGAAACCGTTGTCCGCGTAGTAGCTGGTGCAATAGCCAAGCAGATACTCCGCGACAAGGGCATTACCTTCTGTTCCTCCCACCATGACCACGAAGTCTGCTGCGCCATCGATGGAGTACCCTCCGGCGTTGGCGCCCCTATCTTCGACCGCCTCAACGCCCGCCTTGCCTACGCCATGCTATCCATCCCCTCAGCCATGGCATTTGCCATGGGCGACACCCCCGAAGCCTTCCGCCTTTCGCAGAAAGAATACCCCGACCAATGGCAACCTCACGGCAAGGGCGACACTCTCACCTTCACTAACCACTGTGGTGGCATACAAGGCGGCATCAGCAACGGCATGCCCATTGTCTTTCACGTCGGGTTCCACCTCCCACCCACACACCCCGAAGGCATGGAGTGTCGCGACAACGACGGAGGTCTGCACCACATCGCACCCCACGGTCGCCACGACAATAACCACATCCCCCGCCTCCCCGTCATCGTCGAGGCAATGGCTGCAATCGCCCTATTAGACCTATTAAATTCTTAATTAATGTGATTGGGAGCACTGATAGGATGGATATTTCGCGGCTGCAATACCGATTATCGCGATGAAATAAACTTGAAGCACGGTTGGTTTGAAAACATTCCCATTCTATGTGAAATCGAATATCTCATAATAGCATTAATTGCAGTCAGCCTAATGATTGCTATCACTGGACATATTATAAAGTAACACACATGAAGAAAACGCATTACCTATCCCTATTTTCCATCCTCAGTCTTACCCTGCTGCTCGCCTCATGCGGCAACAAAGACGAAATAGTCATCGAGGGCACTCTCGAAAACGGAGCCAACAAAACCATCTACATTGAGGAGATGGCACCCGAATCGCGCATCTTTCTCGACTCCGTAAGGCTCGACAGCAAAGGTCATTTCAAATACCGCTACGCCATGCCCTACAAAACATTCATCAACGTACATGTCAGTGATGCCGACTACATTGTGCTGCTGCCCGACCTAGGCGAAAAGACGACCATACGGGGCGACTATAATGCTTTATCCACCAGTTATGAAATCAACGCCGGCACCGAGTCACAACTACTGTGGCAGTTGCAAGACTACTCCAACCAAGGTGTCGAGGTGCTCAAAGACATTGTGGCAACCGACTCTAAAAACCGCCAACTCCTTGCCGACGGCGATATGAGCCAAGAGGAATACGACCACGAACACGACATCACCGACTCCATCTACGCTGCCACCTACGCCGAACAGCAGCAATACGTGGTCCACTTCATCGAAGACAATCTCGGCTCGCTCACCACCCTCATAGCTCTCTACAAGCCCTTCAACAACCACCCCCTCATCGACCCATCCAATAGCTTCGAGTTCTACGAGGCAGTACTGGAAGGTCTACAAGAATACCAACCCGACAATCCCCACACCTTGCATTTCAAGAACATGGTAGAGCGTACCCGCTACCAATATGCCCAATAAGAGCCTATACTTCATCACCGATGCCCACCTAGGTGCTGGCAACGACTCGCTACAACGCGAGCGCGAACTTTGTGCCCTCCTCGACCACATTAAGGACGATGCCGCCACAGTAGTCTTCTTGGGCGACATGTTCGACTTCTGGTTCACTTACCGCTACGTAGTTCCCAAAGGGCATGTGCGCCTGCTGGGGAAGATGGCGGAAATGTCCGACGCAGGTATCGAACTGCACTTTTTCATTGGCAACCACGACATGTGGCTGTTCGACTACCTCAAAGACGAAGTAGGAGCCATCATGCACAATGACCCCGACACCCTGGAGTTCGACGGCAAGCGTTTCCTCATCGGCCACGGCGATGGTCTTGGACATCTCGACCGTCGCTACGACTTCATCCGCCGCATCTTCCGCTGCCGACTCAACCAACGGTTGTTCGCTCTCCTGCCATCAGGGCTCACCTTCGGCATAGCCCACAACTGGAGCAACAGCAGTCGCAAAAGCCACATCAAAAAAAATCCAAAGATATTCGAATACCAAGGCGACGACCGCGAAGGCATCATCATATTCTGCAAGCAGATGCTGGCGAAAAAACACTACGACTACTGCGTGTTCGGACACCGACACACGCCCATCGTTAAAGACGACTGCCTGCCCAACTGCACCTACGTGAATGTCGGTGACTGGCTGCTACATCGCAACTATGCCGTCTACACTGGCGGCAGCCTAACCCTGCACGACCTGCTCCTCGAAAGCCCCATCACTAACGCTCGCTAACCTCCCCTCCTCCTCACACCCCACTGCCCCTTTTCTTTCACCCTAAATATTGCAGCTATTCTATCATTATACGCTCGATATCCTCACTTGAGATTGCCCCCTGACAAGATATAAGGGGAGATTTATAAATCACCTCGAAGGGATGAGACTATTATTACGGTAAAAGCCGAAGGCGCAGAACTGTGACACTCAGACATCAGAGAATAGCGTCCCGAAAGAGCGCTACATATATAAAGAATTTATAGATCCTGCCATGTGCTAATTAGGCAGACAATCTTATTTTTTCAACAATCTTCTGCGAAAATGATGTCATTTGAGAAAAAAAATGTATCTTTGCAAAAAATATATAATACCATTCTTTATATGCATCTAAACTTTACTCGACACAAAACAGTCCCACTGCTGATGCTTTTGATGGGCATAATGCTGGTATGTCCGCCTAAGAAGGCTGCGGCACAGGAGCACAAAATGAGCATTGACATCTTTTCGGGCCTAAATTTTTCATTCCGCGACATTTCATATCAACGCCAATACGACTTATACCTCAGTCTAACCCCTGGATTTAAGTGGCATTTTGGCGACCACTGGCAGGTGGCGGGAAAGATGTACGTGGACATTCTTGACCAGTACAAAGACCCTTACTACAGCCAATACTACAACCGAAAAGGCAACATCTTCCACTTTGGTATGCTCGATGTGAGCAAAGAATTTAAACTGGGAGGGCTGTACGGAAAGGCCAGCGCGGGTTTTTTCTCTGAGTCGCGTTACGGTGTGGACTTGAAGCTATTCTTGCCTGTCGCCAGTTGGTTTGCCTTTGAAGCGCAGGGTGGTCTCACCGGCCTGTTCTCCACCTCTGGCGGATGGGGACTCAGCCCGATGAAACGGTTTGCCGGCACCATCGGCGGCGATATCTACCTGTCGCGTTCAAACACACAGCTAAGAGGCGTGATTGGAACATACGTATATAAAGACTGGGGTGCCGAGGTGGAGGCGATACGCCATTTCCGCCATACGTCGGTATCGCTCTACGCTAATTGGAACAACAAGGAGGCCTTCGACGGTGGTTTCCGCGTGGTGGTGATGCTACCACCCTACCACCGCAAACAGCGAATGGTCAACATCCGCCCCGCTTCCAACTTTTACATGCCTTATACCATCATGGCTCACGAGTGGACAAACCGCATGTACAACACCGACCCCGAAGAGAATATGCGCGACGGATGGTTTAGCCGCGACCTGCTAGATTGGGGCAGCCACACCATGGAGCCTGACTTTATAATCACACATAATGAGTAAGTAACGATGAAAAGACATTTTTTCTTGAGCATAGCCATTCTCACGCTCGCCATGATTCCTCTGGCGGGTAGGGCACAACAATATACAGGTATTTCAGGACTGCTACACGTCCCATCGGCCGACATGCACCACGAAGGCGATGCCTGCATCGGCATACATTATTTAAATAAGAATATGCTACCTGACGTGGGATTCCTATATAATAATGAAAAATACAATACTTACGATTACTACCTCAGCATTACGCCGTACAGTTGGATTGAACTGAGTTATGTTTGCACCAAACGTATGGACATGGTAGATGGCGAGCCTGTATACAAGCGCAAGGACCGCAATTTCTCCATGAAGATACGCCCACTGCAAGAAGGCAAGTATTGGCCTGCCGTTGCTATCGGATGCAACGACGTGGCATCGAGTGTTGCATCAATCATCACAAGCAATAACGACAATGTGCAACTCTATTTCCAGAACTACTATCTGGCCACGACCAAGCATTTCGACTTAGGTGGTAACGAACTAGGCGTTACACTGGCGTACCGCTACTATACACGCGACTACAACGCCAAATGGAACGGCATTGTTGGTGGTGTTACGTTCCGCCCATCGTTTTTCCCGCAGGCTAGAGCTATTGCCGAATGGACGGGCAACGAGTTCCAAATTGGCATCGACGCACTATTGTTCCGACACATTTTTATACAGGCAAGCCTAAAAGATTTCAAGTATCCCTGCGTGGGACTATGCTTCCAAACCAACCTACTCGGGCACCACTATAAATACTGAACTATCCATTATCAGACAATTAATAAAGTCGATGTTTAATAACTTTGTTGATAAAAAAGAGCAAAAAAGTTTTGTATGTAAAAAAAAATGTGTACTTTTGCATAATGGAAATGATATGCGACAGGGCATCGATTATCCCTGCAATTATCACGGACATAACATATTAAACAATATTTATTAGAGTATAAACACAAAAACAACTTAAAAAAAATGAAGAAAAAAACCTTTTTTCTGTCAAGTTTAGTGGCTGTCGCTTTCTTTGTTGCCGCGATTAGCTTCGTTTCTTGCAACAAAGAGGATGTGGACTATGACAGCATCAACGAGCCCACTTATGTCGTGACCCCCAATATGGACGACATTGACAGTCCTAAGGATGTGACATTCAACTGCCCTTGGTGCGGTACTCCCGTGAGCACTCACGGTGTTTGCATCCACCGCTATGGCCCCAAGCCCATCAGTGAGGCTCTGTATTGCGACGATCCTCAGTGTCCTCTCTGCCCGCTGAACCCCAATCCCGATCCTCGCTTCGATGGTCGCCCCATTCAGCACCGTCATGTGTTTGATGTGTGCAGTTTCGGTGCAGCCTACCACTACCACCTGGGTGGTGCCACTGGCGAATACGACCATCACACCCACGTTTGGGACATGGAGTAATTTAAACATGAATTATAACACCTCACTTCTCAACAAGGCGTGAGGTGTTTTGTTGTACACGTACATCAATAAAAAGTACTATAAAAATAAATTTATATGCAAAGAGATACCGCTATTTTCGATCTCATCCAAAAGGAAAGAGAACGTCAGACCAAAGGCATCGAGTTGATTGCCTCTGAGAACTTCGTAAGTGACCAAGTGATGGAAGCTATGGGTTCCGTCATGACTAACAAATATGCCGAGGGCTATCCTGGAAAACGTTATTATGGCGGCTGCCAGATTGTGGACCAGAGTGAGACCATCGCCATCGAGCGTGCTAAGAAACTCTACGGTGCATGCTGGGCAAATGTGCAGCCCCACAGCGGTGCACAGGCCAACATGGCCGTGTTCCTGGCCTGCCTCAACAGCGGCGACACCTTTATGGGTATGGACCTCAACCATGGTGGCCATCTTTCGCACGGCAGCCCTGTTAACTTCAGCGGCATCAACTACAAGGTGGTTGGCTACCAAGTGAAGGAAGAGACTGGCACTGTCGACTACGAGGATATGGAGAAGAAGGCTCTCGAATATCATCCCAAGCTTATCATTGGTGGTGGCTCTGCCTACAGCCGTGATTGGGATTGGGCTCGCATGCGCGAAATTGCTGACAAGATTGGTGCCATCCTCATGGGCGACATCAGCCACCCCAGCGGTCTTATCGCTAAGGGATACCTGAACAATGCCGTGAAGTATTGCCACATCGTCACCACTACCACCCACAAAACCCTCCGCGGACCTCGTGGCGGTATGATTCTGATGGGCGAAGATTTCGACAATCCTTGGGGCAAGACCACTCCTAAGGGTGAGATTAAGAAGATGAGCGCTCTGCTCGACAGCGCTGTGTTCCCCGGCACACAGGGTGGTCCTTTGGAGCACGTCATCGCTGCTAAGGCTGTTGCCTTCGGCGAGGCTCTGACCGACAGCTACGACCAATACATCCAGCAAGTGATGAAGAACGCCAAAGTGATGTGCGAAGCCTTTGTGAACAAGGGCTACAAAGTCATCAGCGGCGGCACAGACAACCATTTGATGCTCATCGACCTCCGCACCAAGTTCCCCGAACTGACCGGTAAGGAAGCTGAGAATGCATTGGTTGCTGCTGACATCACTGTAAACAAGAACATGGTTCCCTTCGACAGCCGCAGCGCCTTTAAGACCAGCGGTCTGCGCGTCGGAACGCCTGCTATCACCACCCGTGGTTTGAAAGAGGACGACATGCCCGTGATTGTAGACATGATCGACACCGTGCTCTGCAACCCGACCGACGAGGCCGTCCGCGCCAAGATTACTGGTCAGGTGAACGAGATGATGCAGAACCGCCCGCTGTTTGCTTGGTAGGCTGATATCATCATTACGAATACAAGCCTTCCAGAGTAAAGACAAATACTTTGGAAGGCTTTTTACAAATAACACCTTTCCATGACAAAAGAGTTTGAAGAAAGAAAAAAGGACGGCCCACCAAGCAAGGCATTTACAACCTTCGAGGTTATAGTCACAATCCTAGTCTGCATCATTGGTGCTCTATTCTTGCTCATGGTCATATTCCCACAAGGCGGATGGGTGGAAATATTTACGGGAAATCGGGTATTCAAATAATCTGAATATCTAAAAAGTATTATGCAATGAATATCTTAGTTACTGGCGGAGCCGGATATATCGGCTCCCACACATTGATAGAACTTTATAAGGCTGGCCATACCGCAGTGGTGGTGGACAATCTCAGTAATTCTAACTCAGAGTCACTACGACGTGTGGCGAAAATAATCGGTGTGGATGAGATACTTTTCTACAAAACCGATATCCGAGATAGGGAGGGTTTGGAGAGTGTGTTTGATAAGCACCAATTCGATGCCTGTATCCATTTTGCCGGACTGAAGGCTGTGGGTGAGAGTGTAGAAAAGCCGTGGGAGTATTACGAAAACAATATCAGCGGCACATTGGTGTTGGTGGATGTAATGCGTAAGCATGGCTGCAAGAATATTATCTTCTCGTCGAGTGCCACAGTATATGGCGACCCCGCCGAAATACCCATCACCGAACAATGCCCTAAAGGACAGTGCACCAACCCATACGGCTGGACCAAGAGCATGCTAGAACAAGTACTTATGGACATTCAGAAGGCCGACCCAGAGTGGAACGTAGTGCTGCTACGCTACTTCAACCCTGTGGGAGCGCATCCGGGCGGTACAATAGGCGAAAACCCCAACGGCATTCCCAACAACCTAATGCCATACATAACACAAGTGGCAGTAGGCAAGCGTGCCGAGCTGGGTGTGTTCGGCAACGACTACCCCACCCCCGACGGCACAGGTGTGCGCGACTACATCCATGTCGTTGACCTAGCCAACGGGCATGTCTGTGCCCTCAAAGCCATCGAGAGCAAATGTGGACTGGGCATCTACAACCTCGGCACAGGACACGGCTACAGCGTCCTCGACATGGTGAAAGCGTTCGAGAAAGAAAACGGTGTGCCTGTCCCCTACTCCATCAAACCACGCCGAGCAGGCGACATCGCAACCTGCTATAGCAATCCTGCCAAGGCTGAGAAAGAACTAGGTTGGAAAGCCCAATACGGCATTAATGAGATGGTGCGCGACAGTTGGAACTGGCAACGCCAGAACCCCGACGGATACGGTAATTGAAAACTTATTAAATTGAGAATTGAGCGCTTTGGATGGGTCGTCTTGCTTTGTTCGTACGCCGGTACTGTTTTATGAGGACGCGTTTAAGTTGCTGAAATATCCGCTAACAATTTTAGAAATGCTTCACTCTTGTTATTCTTACCATTATAGCCCTACAACGATAATGACAACATTAAATAGGTTCTTCCGACAAATGCGTAGGTGAGACACAATAAAAGAAGCTGATAAGACGTATTGTATAAAGCAAAAAAAAATACGTTATGGATATCAGCTTCATGTATCATGCCCTCGGGATTCGAGAACAAGAATGTACGCGTA
>JAFWQP010000066.1 GCA_017509045.1 Bacteroidales bacterium | reverse complement strand
TAGTTTCTTTTAATGCGATATGGAGTTTGTGGACAAAGTCTTTGTTGCTTTCTGCGCATTGAGCTTCGCGAATATTAGCACCTATGCTAGTGCCACTGCGTAACATTTGTTTGCCAAGAACAAATTCTCGCTTTTCCTCGCTAAGATGCCTATATAGGTTTACACAACGTACAGCAAAAAGCAGACTCTTCTCTTTTAGAATATTGTCGGTCATATCTAACGAGATTGGCAGATAATAGGAGTTTTTTTATTTTTTAATTATTAATTTTTAATTCTCAACTATCTCAAGTTTGCTTCCGTCGACTAGGCGGGCTTGGCCAGTGACAACAAGTTGGTCGCCTTCTTTCAGTTCACCCGGGGTGACGGGGATGATTTCGATGCGGTCGTCGAAACGTTGACCGAGGGTCACGGCCACACGGTGGGCGGTACCATCTTCGTTGGTGAACACATAGCGGTCGTTGCTGCCTGTGAGTTTCAGCACACTCTGGTAGGGCACCACGATGGCGTCAATCTCACCCAAGGAGATGGTGGTGCGCACAAACATACCAGGACGAATTTTCTCGCCACCGTTAGGGATGTTCAGCTTGGCTTGGAAGGTGTGGCTGGTGGGGTCGATGGTGGGATAGACAATCTCGATGGTGGCAGGGAACACCTTGTCGGGATAGATGTCGCTATACACGTCCACCTTCATGCCCTGCTTCACCAGCGGGAAGTAAGTCTCGGGGATATTGATGATAGCCTTGAGGCGGCTAATCTGGGTCAGCGTAAGGATGGGCGCTCCGGTATACATCTCACCGTCCTCATAGTTCTTGGCGCTGATAACGCCCGCAAACTGTGCCTTGACAAAGGTGTTTTCGTTTTGGAAACGCTCGGACTCGACCAACTGGTCGTAGCCCGCCTTGGTCTGGTCGTACACCTGCTGGCTGATGCTGCCCGAAGCCTTGAGAGCCGTCACACGGTCCAGCTCGGTCTTGGTGCTGTTGAGGTTGATACGGGTAGTGTTGAGCTGGGTCTGGTCCATACGAACCAACATGGAGCCTTTCTGCACACGGCTACCCACCTGCACATAGATGTGCTCGATATGACCCGTAATGCTGGGCGATATGTTCATGGTCTCGTAGCCCTCGAGCGTGGTGGAGAGCTCCAATTGTTTGGCAATACGCTCCTTTTGCAGGACTTGCACTTTCACTTTTTCAGCCTCTTTCTTGGTAGTGGTGGCTTGTTTGGTCTCACTTTTTCCGCCACAGGCAGCCATGATGGTCACAGCAAGAAGAAGGACGGAGATTCTAACTATCTTGTTCATTATTAAGACTAATGTTTAATATTTTTAAAATTAATATTTAAGTGAGGGTGACATTTTTTAAGCTTATTTCCTATTTAATCCTTCACCCAATAGGTTTTCTAAGGCCACTTGTGCCTGCACCACGGACATAACCGCCTGTATGTAGTTGCTTTGGGCGGTGATGATTTCAGTGCTGGCATTGGTCACTTCGAGGTTGCTCGCATGGCCGTAGGTGTACTTCTCTGTGACATTGCGGAACACGCGGCGAGTGACATCAAGGTTCTGTTTCTGTATCTGATAGCCCTCGATGGCCGACACCAGGTCGTAGCGCAGTTGGTTGTATTGCACCTTCAGCCCGTCCTCGGCTTGCTGTTTGCTGTTGAGGGTCTCCTGGAGGTCAATCTTGGCACCCTTAATCTTCGCCATGCGTGTGCCGCTCTGAAACAGAGGCAGACTCACACTGGCACCAATCATGTTGGGCGGAGTCATGTTGAATCCGGCATCCTTGCCAAAATAGGTCTTGTCGCTGTATTGATAGTAGGCCGAGATGGTAGGAGTGAAATCCATCCATGCCATCGCCACCTGCTTGCGCGAAAGTTGCTCGTTCTGTTGCAGCAACTGATAGTCGAAATTGTCCTCCAGATGGAAATCGCCCATAGTAAGCTGCGCGGCATAGTCGATGTCGAGAACCTTCTCGAGCGGCGTGGTCAGCACAACCTTTGCGTCCACGTCGGCTCCCAGCATCAGCACCAGCGAATTGTAGAGCATCTTCAAGGTACGCTTGGTGGAATTGAGGCTGTTCTGCATCGATGCCACCTGCACGTTCAACTTGTCGGCAGCAATCTGCTCCGATGCGCCAGCCCGCACGCTCGCCTCGGTGGTGGCAAGCAGCTGCTGCATATTCATCAGGCTGGTGTCGAGCAGTTTCACCGTCTGCTCCATGATAAGAATGGAGGTGTAGGTGGTCTTAACATTGGTGCGAGTGGTGAACTCAGATTGGCTGTGCGAGATATTGGCCATCTCGATGGCGATGTTGTTCAGCATCGTGCCGACAATCTGCGCACCCGTCAGGGCTATCGAGGCGGTGATGCTGAAGGTGCCGCTGGGGTTCATCGGGATGCTGGTCGAAGTCTCTTCCGTCCCACCGCTCGAGGGAAATGAGATGGGGAACGTGGTGCCGCCGATGGTGATAGAGTCGGGCATCATCGAGCCCATCGAACTCCGCCCGCCGAAGTTCATCTCATAGCCGCACATGTTTTGGTAGTCGAAGCCCGCCTTCACTTGCGGCAACATGGTCGACAAGGTCTGCCAACGGGTGGCTTCGGCCTTCTTGACGTTCAGTGACGCATTTTGTAGGGCGTAGTTGTGTTCGACGGCGTACTGCTGTGCCTCTTCGAGCGACAGCCGCATGACGGTCGACTGGGCGTGAGCCGCCACCCCGATAAGGCTGCCGAACACAAGTGTCAGAATGAATTTAGTGGTTTTCATGTATGTTATATCGTTTATTTACTCAATTGTTTAACGTTTAACGATGCCTCAATTCTAAATTCTTAAGATGGGTTCTATTAATTCAAAAGTTGGGAGTAAAATTGGAAGTTAAAAAGGAAGTTAAAGTGGAAGTTAAAATGGACAATACTGTTGACGACCAAGCATTTGTCCTATTTGACGTAAGTCCACTGGACTTCCTTAATCTATTTAACTTCCTATTTAACTCCATATTATTCAATTTATAGAATTCCTCTTAATTTTTAATTCTTAACTCTTTTGAAGTATTTCCTTGATGTGCGACTCTTGTTCGTCATAGCGTTTGATGGCATCTACCGAGAGCAGACCCCGCACATAGGTGTAGCCTGCCTCGCAAAACATATTGATAATGTTACTTTTGGTATTGTTGTAGTTGTGTTGTATAATCTCCGTCAGGGTCTGAACCGCCAGGTCCACATCCACCTGCGGACGCAGGTCGCCTTGCTCCTTAGCCTCTTGCAGGGTCTGATATATATGCGAGGCGTGCATCGGGGCATCTTTTGGGAATAGTCGCGCGTAGATGTCGGGGTAATAGTCGCGTATGTCGTTCAGCAGGGTGGCAAGCTGGGCATTATACACCGACAGGTATTTGTAAATGTGCAGCACCAACAGAATCGGTGAGCTACACTGCGTCTTAAACAGGCAGATGGTCTCGCCGACCTTCCCCTTCATCTGCTCAAAGCAGGCCATCAGTAGGTCTTCTTTCTTCTCGAAATACTCGTAGAGCGTCCGCTTCGAAATATGCAGCTCCCCTGCCACATCGTCCATCGTTATACGACGACAGCCGTGAGCTATGAACTGCCCTGTGGCCGAATCTATGATTTTTCTGCGTACATCCTCTGATGCCATAATTATATATATTTAAACATTTTGCAACGATTTTTCGCACATTATCCTCCTGCGAAAAACGCTGCAAAGATACAACAAAACTTCGAAAACCTAAATAGTTTTCTTAGTTTTATTCATAAATAATCCTAACGACGGGCTGACTTAGTACGTTCGGGGATGGGGGTGATATTGGTTTTGGCAACCTTGATACGCGTGCCGGGAGCCACCTCCAGCACTGCCTGCGTAGCATCGGTGCTGACTATGGTGGCATGTATACCACCCGTAGTCATAATGCGGTCGCCAGTCTTCAGGCTGTCGCGATACTCCGCCTCCTTCTTAGCCTGTTGGCTCTGGGGGCGAATCATAAAGAAGTAGAACACAACAATCAACGCCACAAACATAATGGCGGTCTTCCATCCGGTAGAAATGTCTAGCAATAGCATAAGGGTATGCGTCATTTTTTATTTAAATACAATAATTACGGCATCTTGCCGTTACTCCAATGCATCAATAACGCAAGTGATGGTAAAATATTGTGAACTTTTTTATTCTTTTCTCAAAATAGGCACATTCACCATCGGTGGTGGCTATGCCATGATACCCTTGATGGAACAAGAGCTCGTGGACCGTCGAGGGTGGATGAGCCGCGAGGAATTTCTCGACCAGCTGGCACTCTCGCAGTCCATGCCCGGAGTGTTGGCGGTGAATATGGCCACAGGGCTGGGCTATCGCCTACGTGGGTTGCGCGGTGCCGTGTCCGCCATTGCGGGCAACATCGTCATGCCCATCGTGTTCATCCTCATACTGGCGATACTGTTTCGCCACTTCCGCGACAACATCTATGTCGAACGTTTTTTCATGGGTGTACGTCCCGCCGTAGTTGCCCTGATAGCAGCCCCGGTGTTTCGGCTGGCACAGTCAGCCAAAATCACATGGGGCACCTGCTGGATCCCCCTTCTCTCCGCGCTGCTCATCTGGTTGTTCGATGTCAGCCCCATACTCATCATCCTAGCCGCCGTCTTTCTCGGCTTTGCCTATGGACGTATTAAATTGAAAGGGGACTTCTAAAATTGGTTAATCAAAAAGGATTCACACATTTACACATTAACACGTTAACACATTCATTTTTTCTCACTTTCCATGCTCTTTCTTCAACTCTTTTGGTCATTTCTCAAAATCGGGCTCTTCACCTTTGGTGGAGGCTATGCCATGATAGCCCTCATACAGAGCGAGGTGACCGTCAACCATCATTGGCTCACCTCGCAGGAGTTTACCGACATCCTTGCCATCAGCCAGATGACCCCGGGGCCTGTGGGCATCAACACAGCCACCTACACAGGCTACACCGCTATCCTCAATGCCGGCTACGACACCTGGCTGGCGGTGTTTGGAGCCCTGCTAGCCTCCTTTGCCGTCATCCTGCTGCCCGTAGTGCTGATGGTCGTTGCCGTCATATTCCTAAAGAAGATGCAGGGCAACAAAGACAACGACAACATCTTCCGAGTCCTCCGCATGACCGTAGTAGGACTGATAGCCGCTGCGGCATTGCAACTACTCACCGTCGACAGCTTTGGCCAGCCCGCCCTCTCCCTCCAATTCCTCCTCAGCGTAGCCATCTTCATAGCCGTCTTCGCCCTAGCCCTCAAGCGCGTCAGCCCTATCCTCCTCATCCTCTCCGCCGGTGTCCTCGGCATCCTCGCCTACACCCTACTCCCTGTCTGACATTAACCCAAATCGGTCATTAGGCCGACTTTTATATCCTTTCTCATTTTTCAGGTCTCTTTATGCCATATCAGCATTTCTTTCGGCATCTTGTCCACATCCCTGTCTCGCCGTAGCCCGCTACGCCTTCGACAGCGATGCGGCCAATCTGCTCGAAACAAATACTAATCTGCCATAAACCCTCATGACTGATTTGGATTAAAGTATCAATTCGTTAGATTCGTGTTCAAAGTAATAAAAAGAAGTCCCCTTGAGAACTATACTAAACGTCCATTTTGTAAGCGTTTTCTTTATCCTTCATAACCAGCCTATCATACCTTCGCCGCCAACAACATCGTCCGCAATCTAATACAGGCCTACAACGATAACAACCAATCCCTCAGAGAAACGACAGTAACTCCAACGTCATCCATAGTACGGCTCTCGTCACTAGTTATTATCTCTTTAGTTTTTAGTAACGACGAAAAGATATGGTGGAACGATAAAGGCTCGGAGAGCATTACCTTCAACACTTTTATTCATACAGAATAAATGTCAAGCTATTATCGTTTCGAAGAAACGCACTCTTCTATTGTAATTGTTTTACTGAAGACCTCTATTAATCACCCCATCGGGGTGAGATATGAATAACACCGTACGCAGTGCGATGATTATCTAAGGCAAACAGATGCGTCCCGATAGATGAAGAAGTGCCAGTGGCACTTCGATAACGGAGTAAAACGAAGTGAAGAACAAATCGACATGAAAACAAATAAATAGAACCCCTCTACTATTTTTTTACTTTCACTCATAGGCAGACACTTTCCTATCTTCAACAAGACATCAGTCTCCATCTGCAAGGTACGGTTCAACTGTAATAATACGAATTTTATCGAATATATTCGATAAAATCATACCATCTTTATCGAATATAGTCGACAAAAATAGACCCATTTTTATTATCAATTCTCCTATTTCAATAATTCAACCAATCTATTAAAATCATCTTTCTCCAAACCAGTATCAATCAGGCTCTGCCTTCTTACCTTTTTACCCAGTATCAGACGATTACTCTTCTCTAAATAATTCCACATTTCTTCTCCAATAAACTTACGCCACCTGTTTTCCGAGCGAACCACAACAAATGTTTTGTCGCTATTGAACGTCAAATACTGTATTAGTAGTTTGGTAAAGTGTTGTGATGGAAAGATTCTTCCAAGAGGGGCACTCTTATACTCTGACGAGGCATATCCAACATACTGTATTATTGACAAGTTCTCATATAGAGGGACGTGGTGATGGATTCCTTTGGGTAGGCCAGCTTTCTCTCGAAAATCTTCAATGATATCATACCAGTACCAATTATCAACAAAGGCTTGAGCCTCCTGATAGGTCAAGGTCAAATCACCGGGCTTTATATTAGAACAGAATAATGAGTAAGCATTGAGACTCATCTGGTCAAGCAATTGTTTGTTAATCGCTTCACGATAGTATATAGACATTGAGTTTGCCAACATCCGGTTAGTTCTATCGTTAAATCCTGGATTCAAACTTAGTAAAACGACTTTTGATGTGAGAGGGTTTCCAATAAATGGTTTTGGCCACTTTTGAATACGATATTCGTATGGCGTACCTTTGTATTGTTCATTAAAATCCGTAATGTAGGGCTCGTCACATTTCAATACACAAGCAGCATTATCATCAAACAAGACAGTGGGACTCTCTATTGGATTTACGAACTGCTCAGTTCCATCCCACGGATTTATCTTTCTTAATTCGTCCTCAGTAATTGGCACGTTGGCAAGAGGTGTCGGGCAACCAAATGCTTTTTTAATATCATTAAAGTCTTTCCCCTTGAAATTTTTAAATACACCTTTATAGTATTCTTTCACCGAGGCGAAATACGGTTTCCCATATTTGGGAAATCTATAAAGATGCAAGATCTCCTCCTTAAACAAATCACAAAGTTGTTTCATGGTGTACTGGTCTTCACTATACAATTTAGTTATGATCCAATTCTGTTCTCCTCGAGCAATCTCTATATATTGAGACAGAGTCATACAGAAACTAAACTTTCTATCTGGATGTTCTTCACAGTGTTCTTTCAATGCATCATAGAGATTATAACCGTGATAGACACAATTAGCTATCTCCAGCAATTTGTCTTCTTTGCTTGCAAAGTCGAACTCCTCTCCTATATCAAAATAATCTCTAATATATCTTGAAGGCTTAAATAAAGGTTCCATTTGTCTTGGTTTTAATATCTCAATATCATAACGATAAAAGTCCCCAAAAATTGTTTCCATTTGGCAATAAATATTTTGACATATCTTTTTGTGAAAAGTGGTATGCGTTTAATATTCTAACTGTTACACACTTAGTTATATTTGGTGAATATTATAAAGCAAATGATTGCCAAAGCAAGTAATGCAATGGCTGTTGTTCCAAGTAATATTATCTTCTTATTTTTTTTGTTTGAGTTTGCTAAGATACAATTTTTATTGTGACTAGCAGCACAAACATGTTCATTCTCGTCATTTTTTGTATATTTGCACAGCGGTCGGTCGGAGTGAGGTCGCCGTTAGTTCGCTGTGAGTCCATCATCTATACATTTTTTTAACGTTACTATAACACTAGTATTACACTATAAAAGTGTTGAAATAGTGTCGAAGTAGTGTTGAAATAATGTTGAACTAATGGAGGCACGGCGAAGCTACGGTGACATCACTTCTTCAGAACAAACAATGAATTATTAACCCCAAAAAAAGATATTATTATGGCAATTCTGAAAAACAATTTGATTGTACTGAAAGGGAGATTGAAAAAGGATGGCATGACTTTCTATCAACGCGGAGAGACGACGGTTCTGAGGTCGTCCACCAGCGAGCAGCCCCATCGTCGCACTCGTAAGCAGTTCGAGGCGCGCCAGCGGATAGCTAACTGCATGGGGTTGTGGAAGGCAATGACAATGAACACAACACCTGTGCTGGCAGGGGGCAAGAGCAGCTACGGACGGTTCTGCACCTTGATGCGCAAGCTGCCAGTAACTTATCTGACTAAAGACGAGCGCAAGAGAGGTGCCAAGCTACTGTTGCCGGGCATGCCGGTGAGCGACGGCATGCTGCCCGACATCGAATACTGGTTGGGCGAGGTGGAAGGGCTGCCGGCTCTGCTGACATCGCTGCGCCTGAAAGAGGGGGCACGGTCGATGGCCTCCTCGCTATATGGACGTGGTGCCGAACTGAAAAGAGACGAACAGCTGTGCCTGTACAGATTGGTACAGACGGCGAAAGTCGAAAACGGAAAACTAACCCCACGCCTGAACGTCAATGTGGAGGTGTTGGACTACGACAGCTGCCAGAGAGAACAGCCGTTCACCGACATCGAGTTGCGCGATGTAGACGGACGGCTGGCACTGTGGGCGATGTGCTGGGCGACGATATGAGGGGCTGGGCACTGGTGCACATGGCCGACAACAAGGCTTCGAGCCAGAAGGTGGTGACTCGCTGCCGCCTCTATGAACAATACCTCACAGAAGAGGCGTTCGAGCGTGCCGCCCAAAGCTACGGAGGACTTACCAAGACTCCCCTACTCACTCCAGATGAGGATTGAAAATTGAGAATTGAGAATACATAGGCGCGGCAACCGAATTCTCAATCCTCAATTTTCAATTCTCAATTTAAGTGCTACTTGTAGAGGTAGCGCGACACGTAGTCCTCGGGGTTGATGGGGTTGAAATCCTGCGTCGCCATGTTGGTGAAGCTGACGGTGATGTTGGTGGGTGCCTTGTCATCGAGCCTGATAGCATCGGCAGTGTACCACACACTCACTCTGTTACCCACGATGGATTCGACACCGATAACCACTTGGGTGGCGAGGTCGGACGAGGTGAGCTGATAGATGGTGTTGGGCACGATGAGCTTGAGCTCGCGCTTGGCGACAAGCTGGGTACCGTCGTACTCGAAGACGGTGACGTTAGCCATGTCGGTGTAGGCATCAGTGTAGGTAATACTGTACTCCTTCTCCTTGAAGCAGGAGGTAAGGGTTAGGCAGCTAAGTGCCACAAGGGTGAAAAGAAGTTTTTTCATGAACAAAGGGATTTAATTTATTAAATTCAAAAGGTTTAAAAGGTATTGCCGCAACGCTATTCGCCGTTAATCTGAAGGAAGGAGTGGACGGGAGCGATGGAGTTGATGAGTTGGTGGTCATAGAGGTCGGGGAACTCGACGATGAAGAGGAACTCTTTGACGCGGACTTTGTACTCTTTGCCGTTAATGGTGACCACCTCGCGATTGAGGGCTTCGGCGATGCCGCAGGCGGTGCCGCCAGTGGCGAGGATGTCGTCGAAGAAGGTGATGTTAATGGTGTCGTCCTCGGGCTGGCTTGCGGCAATATCGGAGAGGCGGTAGTAGACATGGTCGGCACCATATTCCTTCATGATAGCCACATCGTGCAAGTCGCCTTCGGCGTAGGGAAGCTTGCCCTTCTTGCGGATGGGGATGATGTTCTGCACGGTGTTGGAGATGGAGAGCAGGGGGGCTGCAAAGAGAAAACCGCGTGCCTCGACGGTGGCGACATTGGGGCAATGGGTGTGCGCGTTGATGTCGGCAACCAGCTGGTTGAAAGCCTCTTTATTAGTAAGAAAAGGCAGTATATCGATAAAATCGATACCCGGCTTGGGGAAGTCGGGATAGTGGCTGATGATGTCGGAGTAATTAATCATAAGGAATTGTGGATTTTTCAATTTTCAACTTTCAATTTTCACTTTTATAAGGCCCAAAGGAGTAGACCAGAGCAGATAATGATGCCGGTAATAAGGAGGTCGATGAGGCAGAAGCCCATGATGTCCTTGGCGTCAAGTTTGGCGATGGCTAGGGCGGGGATGGCCCAAAAGGGCTGAATGAGGTTGGTCCATGCGTCGCCCCAAGCGATGGCGGTTCCAGTGAGGCCGGGGTCTACACCGAGGTTGGCGCCTGCGGCAAACATGATGGGTGCCTGAATAGCCCAGTGTCCGCCACCCGAGGGAACAAACATGTTGAGCACCGCTGCGCAAAGGAAGGTGAGCAGCGGATAGGTGACGGGGGTGGAGATGTCGATGCAGGCGTTGGCGATGACGGTGCCGAAGCAGATGCCGCTGGCACCAACACCCGTGATGATGCCCATGATGCCGGCATAGAAAGGGAACTGGAGGATGATGCCAGCAGCCCCTGTGGCAGCATGGGTAAAGGCACGGACGTAGGCAAGCGGAGTACCGTGGAGCAGCACGCCAAGGAAGAGGAAGAGCATGATGACACTGCCTAGGTCGAACGAGCCGCCACGGAAGCCCAGATGTATGAAGAGATAGGCAAAACCGATGATGGCGACAATCCACGACAGGAGTCGCGACTGCTCCATGCGCTGGGCTGGGGTCAACGGCGAGTCACCGGTAACATTCATTTTGCTTGTCGGCTTATCTTCGGCGAGGAGGGCGGGGTCGACGGTGACAATGTCCTTCTTGGGGTGCATCAGTGTGTTGGTGATGACGATTGCCACGATAACCACCGCCACGATGACCAAGTTGTAGGGGTTGAGGATGGTCTGCGACACAGGTACGGGCTCGGTAAGGATACCGTTGGTGGCAGCGGTAAGGGCTTCGCCGGGCGTCGCCATGGTGAGGGGTATAGAGCCTGAAAGTCCAGCATGCCACACCACGAAACCACTATAGGCAGAGGCGATGAGCAGCCGATAGTCGACATTAGGGAGTTTGCGGGCTATCTCCTTAGCGAAGATAACGCCGACGATGAGACCGAAGCCCCAGTTGAGCCAACAGGCGATGGCAGCAACTGCCGTAACCAAAGCGATGGCAGCGGCAGGGGATTTGGGAATAGAGGCCAAGGCACTGATGCCTTTTTTAACGATAGGAGCCGACGCAAGGGTGGAGCCACAAACGAGCACCAACGCCATCTGCATGGCAAAGGCGAGGAGGTTCCACACTCCCCCACCCCAGTGCTCGACGACCTCGATGGGGGTTTGGTGGCAGATGGGCATGGCAAGACATGCTGCCACAAGTGTGAGGATGATGGCGAAGATAAACGGCTCAGGCAGCCATCGCTGGACTAGTTTGACACAGAACTTTATCAAGTTGAAAATTGAAAGTTGAAAGTTGAAAGTTGAAAATTGAAAGTTGAAAATTGAAAAGTGAAACTATTTTAGTAGGTTGAGTATCTTATTGTAGAAGTCGGTGTTCTGCTGGATGACGGAGAACTGCTCGGCTCCGGGACCGTAGGCGAAGACGGGCACCATGACACCAGTATGGCTTCCCGTACTCCAAGAGGGACGGCTGGTGCCAGCGGCGATGTCGCCGGTCTTGAGTGTGAGGCCACCCGTCTCGTGATCGGCAGTGACGATGACGAGGGTGTTGCCATCGCGCTCGGCGAAGTCGAGCACGGCGTGGAGCATATCCTCGAAGTCCGCCATCTCGGCAGCAAGGTAGGCACTGTCGTTGTTGTGACAAGCCCAGTCAATCTGCGAGCCTTCGACCATGAGGGTGAAACCGTTGTCGTAGAAACTGAGGGTCTCGATGGCCTTGAGGGTGCCGAGGGTGAGCATACGACCGCGCTTGGTGGCATCGGGGACATCCTTGCCCGAAAGGAGGGCGCAGATTTTGTGTCCCTTGAGGCGCATCATGTCGAGGGGGGTGTATGCCATCTCGTAGCCGCGAGCCATGAGGGTGTCGATGGGAGACTTGCCGTCCTTGCGGTTGGGTGTTTGGAAACTCCAAGCGTCGTTGCCAATCATCACCTCGAAAGGACAGAGCGCCATCTGCATACTGATGGAGTCAAAGAGTTTGCGGTAGGTGACATGGGCGTATGTGGAGGCAGGTGTGGCATCGAGCACACTGCTGGTGACGACAAAGCCGGCGGCCTTACCGTAGCGCTCCTTGGCGGTGATGAGGAAAGAGGGGTAGTTGGTGCCATCAGGGCCTTTGGCTATATGGTAGTTGTCGACCTTGTGGCCTGTCATCAGTGCCGAGCCACCAGCACCTGAGTCGGTGGTGTACTTGTTGTTGGAATAGGTGCGCGAGAAACCGATGTAGGGGAAGCGGAGGAAGGCGCTGTTGTCGCCCCGCTGGGCTACGATGGAGGAGTAGACCTGTGCTGTGCCCATGCCGTCGCCGACGATAAAGATGACGTTGCGGGGACGCTTGGGTTCGGGCTGATGTTGGACAGTTTTGTTGCGCTGCCCCACAGCCAACAGGGGAAGGAGGGCAAGGAGTAGGATGAGGGTTTTCTTCATGTGTGTTAGTCGTTGTTTTCGAGTTTTTGTTCGTTTTGGTATGCGTCGGCCTTGTTGGTGAGGCTCTTGTGGTCGCCCGGGAGGATGACCGCAGCCAGTATGCCAACGATGGCGGCGACAGCCAGACCCGAGATGGCGATGCTGCCGAAATGCAGGGCACCACCGTCGCAGCCATAGCTGATGCCGATGGCGAGGGTGATGGTGAGGGCGGTGATGATGAGATTGCGGCTGTCGGTGAGGTCGACCTGATTCTCAACTAGACTGCGTACACCCACCGAAGAAATCATACCATAGAGTATGAGCGACACACCGCCGATGGTGGCAGTGGGCATGGCATAGATGAGGGCTGCAAACTTGGGCGAGAAGCTGAAAAGGATGGCGACGACTGCGGCGATGCGGATGACACGGGGGTCGAAAACGCGGGTGAGGTTGAGGACACCGGTGTTCTCGCCGTAGGTGGTGTTGGCAGGTGCGCCAAAGAGGGAGGCGAGGATGGTGGCGGCACCGTCGCCACAGAGGGTGCGATGCAGGCCGGGGTCTTCTAGGTAGTTGCGATTGCAGGTGGAGCTGATGGCGCACATGTCGCCGATGTGCTCAATCATGGTTGCCAAGGCGATGGGCATGACGGCCAAGATGGCGGTGAGGAGGAAGCTCCAATTGCCTGCCTGGAAGGCATAGAGGCCAGTGTTGTGCCACTGGAAGGGCAGTCCGATCCAAGCGGCATCGTGGAGAGCCTGCACCTTGCCTGCCTCCAGCTGTCCGAAGATGGCAGCAACCACATAAGAGGTCACCACACCCAAGAGGATGGGAAGGATTTTAACCATGCCCTTGCCCCAGATGTTGCAGATGATGACCACGAGGATGGCGATGAGTGCAATCCACCAGTTGGTGAGGATGCTGCCGACTGCTGTGCCAGCAAGGATAAGTCCGATAGAGATGACGATGGGGCCCGTGACAACAGGAGGGAAGAGGCGCATCACCTTGTGGATGCCAAAGGCTTTGAAGGCTGCGGCCAGCACGAAATAGAGCAACCCAGCGGCTGCCACACCGATGCAGGCATAGGGCAAGGCTTCGGCCTGCGACATGCCAAATTCGGCACCCATGGCAACAACGGTAGCATAGCCGCCGAGAAAGGCGAAACTGGAGCCGAGGAAAGCGGGCACCTTCATCTTGGTGAGCCAGTGGAACAGGAGCGTTCCCAGACCGGCGAAGAGAAGCGTTGCCGACACCGAGAGACCGGTGATGGTAGGCACCAAAATAGTGGCACCAAACATTGCGAACATGTGCTGGAAGCCCAAAACGAGCATCCTGCCTTTGCCAAGCTGCCTAGCGTCGTAGACAGCTTCATTGGTATTGATATTTGCCATAATTGTTGTTTTTTAGGTGGGTTCTATAAATTGCTTTCAAGAGATATCGAGACTGGTTTTGAGCAGAAAGTAAAAGGTAAAAGGTAAAAACTAAAAACTAAAAACTAAAAGGTAGGCTGACACACCAACATTTTTTACTTTTTAGTTTTTACTTTTTAGTTTTTAGTTTATGTAAGGGGTTGTTATTTGGTGCCGAAAATACGGTCACCTGCGTCACCTAAGCCGGGCATGATGTAGCAGTCTTGGTTCAGACCGTCGTCGAGGGCGGCGGTGAAGATGTCGACTTCGGGGTGTTCCATCTGTACACGTTTCACACCTTCGGGGGCTGCCACGAGACACATCATGCGGATGTTGCTATAACCGTCCTGCTTGAGCCGACGGATGGCGTCGCAGGCACTGCCGCCCGTTGCCAGCATGGGGTCGGTGAGGATGACCAGACGGTCTTTGCCTTCGGGCATCTTGTAGTAGTAGAACACTGGCTCGTGGGTGTTCTCATCGCGATACATGCCGATGTGACCCACCTTGGCGGCAGGGATGAGGGTGAGGAGCCCTTCGACCATGCCCAGACCAGCACGGAGGATGGGCACCACGACCACCTTCTTGCCAGCCAGCTCGTGAGCTATCATGGGCTGCATCGGGGTCTCAATCTCAACATTCCGCAGGGGGAAGTCGCGCGAAATCTCGTAGCCCATAAGCATACCGATTTCCTTCAACAGTTCGCGAAACTCGCGAGTGCCTGTCTCTTTCTTACGCATGATGGTGAGCTTGTGCTGCACCATGGGGTGATTGATAATGTGTAAAGCCATAATATTGGATTTTAATCTATTGCAAAGGACTTATCTATTTTTATTTACAAAAAGGACTTTGCAAAATTACATCAAATCCAGCTCATAAACAAATTTTTAACATTTGAGTTTTCAACAGCTTGTTGAAATAATCACCAATCCAACGCTATCAACTTTAGCAATTGCGACTCAAAGAGGTCGCGACGGATGATGCGGTAATGGAGAGCGTAGACTTGGTTGAAATATTGGCTGTGATGCACCATGGTCTCGCCACGGTCGAGCATGGCTCGCAGATTGGCGGCATCCGCCTCAAAATTGAGCGGACGCGGCGTGATGGTATCGAGTAGCACTACAAGCCGTTCCCACTGCCCTTTCCAATCGTAGAGCGGCATCTTCTTTTTGACTTCGGCGCTCTGCATCAGCAGTCGCACGAAGAGGTCGAGCGGCACACGACCGTCTTTGATGACCCGCAGGTTGACTCGTACATAGTTACCTTCAACGCCAGTGTATTGGAAATCGGGGAAACGCATATTAGCCACATCCACCTGCTCCATTTCCTGAATAATATACTGCGCACAGGTGGCAGAATCTTTGATGATATGTCCAGAACCATAGACATCTTGGAAGCAGGACTTGTAGACATCCTGCAGGTGTGACTCGGGGTATAACCGCATATAGTCGCCCAGCACCTCGGCAGCACGGTTGGGCACGGCATATTCGCCTCGGTCTATCTTGCGGAGAATCATTTTGGCTATATCGCCGTGGAGTGGCAGAGTTATCTTGTGGACAACCCACGAGTGACGGTTCCAGTCGTTTTCAAATTGGGCAAGGTGTGCCTTAAACGCCTCCTCGTCAAACTTCTTGTCTACATGATTCGTAAAGTCAGCTATAACATCATTGAAAAACAGCTCCCACCGTTGGTAGTAATAATGTATCAGCAGGCCGCTCCACATGCGGTTGGCATAGTCGTTCAGCACGGGACCACCCCAGATGGTAAGCAACGTGCGAGCCTGCGTTTCGTAATACTGCTGTTCTTCGTCCGTCTTCCCCCAAAGGCGGGCATCTTGCGTCCACGTCCAGAACGAAAGTGGTTCCACCTGCTGCAACAAACGGTCGGCATCCTGTATCATATCTAATGCAATACTCCTGTCGCGTTGCATCCGCTCTATGTCGCCTATCTGATAGGCGTAGGTGAAATCGTCGCGCACCTCCATAAAGTGGTTGCCTAGCCACTGAGAGAGGAGGTTGGTTATATCGTACTGATAGCTGGCACGCTTCGAAGGATGTTTGAGTAGCAGCCTTATTGCCTTCAACAGATGGTCGTTGTTGTAGGAATAGTAAGGCTTGGTGTAGTAAGTGCCGTGGCCTGAGAGGGAGGGACGAGCCACCATCTGTGTGCCAAGGCCGTAGAACGACCAATCCTTGTAGACAGAATCGATGAGCAGCTGCCAGGCGGCACGACTATCGGGGTTGGCCTCGCCATAGCGAAGGTATGCCCAACGGCGGGTAAACGCCCCTACCCTATCTCTTTGTGGAGTCAGATTCCATGGATGCTCCAACAAGAACTCGAATATCTGCGGACTGTTGTCGAAACTCTCCAACGTGGAGCCTATGCCTATCATATTGCCCGCCTGCTGCTGCATGGCATTGGCGAGCTTGCAGTCCAGCTCATGCAGGTTGCCCACCAACATGGTGTTGCCTCCAAAGTTACCGAGATAGCACCAGATATAGGGCTGACCGAAGAAACCGTCCGTTTCGCGCCACACCTCGGTCTTCTCGCAGAAATAGTCGAGGAGCACCATCTTCCCCTGCGGTACGGCGGTGAGATAGGCACGCAGCCGTTCGGGAGTCCATTGGTGGCGTTTGTAATAAAACACCCAGCTCATCTGGAGCCATTGTGCCTCTGGGTCCACCTGCTGCAGCGAGGCGTAGATGTTGCTCGACACGCCTGCCAGATAGTCAGGCTCCCAACTGGGAGGGTCCATCTCGTTGAAAGGGTCAATTCCATAGATATGGTCGGTGCCATAGAGGGCAGTCTGTTTCTCAAGGTATTTGCGTTGGATGACGGCGAAAAGGCTGTCGGTGGAGTTCATGAAATAGGTGGGTTCGAAACCGCACCAGCTGCTCAGCCGCTTGATGTCAGCTTGGGGGTTGCGCTCGGCAATTTGGCGTGGCACATGCCCTGCAAAGGCTGGTAGCACGGGTGTCATATTCAGCTCGCGCTCACGTGCCAGTATTTTCTTTTGCAATTCCTTTTGCCCATCTATCCAGCCCTGTGGCAGCGGACCGCCGAAGCTGTCGAGATTCGCCATACGGTGCCAAGGAAGGTGGGCGGGACCGCTGAAATAGGCGCGAATCTCGTCGTCGGTCATCCCCATCTCGCGCCATACTTCCTGCCACACAGCCTCCTGTCCCGTAAGAGCCAACGGCATGTTCACGCCGTTGAGCGCCATCCAGTCGATGAAACGTTCCCACTGCCACCACTGCCACCACACCATGGTGTAGCCGTAGGTGCAGTAGTTGAGGAAGAAACGAACAGGCACCTCACATTTGCGCACTATCGGCTCACCCACTTTAGGAAGTTTCTTGGGCAGCTCTACAGGCTGGCTGGCATACCACGACACATGAGTCTTGGCATACTCCTTCAAATAATAGTTAAGCCCCATTGCCATGGAGTTGTCGTTGTTGCCACCGATACGCACCTTGTCGCCATGCTGCTCGATGGTAAACAGGTCTACGTCTGAATGTCGTTGAACGAACTCGAACCGTTCAGCCTTATCACCTAGTACACGCAATGCCAACTGCCGTGCGGCCTGCTGAGCCGAAACTGAAGTAAGAACTAAAAGGTAAAAACTAAAAACTAAAAAGTACGATACCCGTTTCATGATGCAAAAGTTTTTTTCACCACTAAAATACTTATTTCATAGAGCGCATATATAGGCAGCGCCACCAGCGAGAGGGTCACCGCGTCGCCTGTGGGAGTGATGACCGCCGCGATGATAAGGATGACCACGATGGCATGTTTCCTATATTTGCGCATAAAATCGGGTTTCAACAGCCCAATCTTGGCAAGCAGCCAACACAACACCGGCAGTTCGAACACCACCCCCATTAAGAAGCACAATATCAACAACATGCCGATATACGAAGTGAGGGCTATCTGGTTAGGCACCTCGGCACTCACCTGATAGGTACCTAGAAAACGAAAGGTAAGAGGGAATATGAGGAAATAGTTCAGTGCCACCCCCATAAGGAACATCACATAGCCGCTCCCCACAGCCCGCAGCACATGGCGACGCTCGTGGGCATAAAGTCCCGGAGCCACAAAATGGAACAACAGGTAGAGCAAATAAGGCGACACCACCAAGAGACCCATCCACAAGGCGACCCGCATGTGCACTAGAAATTGTTGGGCCAACTCGGGGTTGAACAGGTCGACATGGAAGTTGCTTGCCACCCCCGTCAGCCGAGCAAAAAGACGGTAGGTTACGAAATCGGGATGGCTGGGAGCCATCACAATAGCAAAGAGCCAATCCTTACAGAAGAAAGCCGCCACAGCGCATACCGCCACAGCAGCCAGAGCCTTAAGCAGGCACCCCCTAAGTTCCTCCAGATGCTCCCAAAAATCCACTTATTAATTTGTAAATTTGTTAATGTGTTACTTCGTGACGTTGTTCGGCTCGGCATAGCGAGCAAGCTCACTTTGCTCTCACCTTGTACAACGTTAATTCGTTAGTCAAAAATTCAAGAATTCACACATTTACACATTCACACATTATTCTCGTTCCTCTTTTCCTCATTCTTCTTAGATGAGCCGTCCCCCTTTCCCTCTTTAGGGTCGTCCAATCCATTCATTCCGTCCTTGAAACTCTTCACTCCCTTGCCAACGCCACTCATCAGCTCGGGAATCTTCTTGCCGCCAAACAGCAACAGCACAATCACAACGATGACGATTATCTCGGTGGTACCAATAAACAAGATATTCATAGCCTATACTCCTTACAATTTTTCAATCATAGCCAATTTGGCAGGGATATTAATACGCTGCGGGCACTCATGCAAACAACGCCCACAACCGATGCAGTGGTCGGCCTGACGCTGGGGCTCCACGGCACGGTCGTAACTCTTCAGATACTCCCTTCTTGCCCTACGGTAGGCGCGACGCTCCTCACCACCAGCTTCTTCATCCGGTTGTGCAAGCAGCAGTCCCTCGTTCACCGCCCTATTGTAGTGGGCAAAGTTGCCTGGGATGTCGATACCGTATGGACAAGGCATACAATACTGACAGCCTGTACAGGGTATCAGCGGATACTCGACATAGCGGTCGGCAATCGATTGCAACATAGCCTCCTCATCGCCCGACAACGGCTTGTGGGGCGACATCGTGCGCAGGTTGTCTTGTAGGTGCTCCATATAGGTCATGCCGCTCAATACTGTGAGAATGCGGGGTTGGTTGCCCGCAAAGCGGAAAGCCCACGATGCCACGCTCTGTTGCGGCTCGTGCTGTTTCAACTCCTCTATGGCAAACTCAGGCAGGTTGGCTAACTGTCCGCCCAGCAGAGGCTCCATCACAAATATGGGAATATCGCGCTTCGCCAATTCGCCATATAGGTACTCCGAATTGGCATCGCCGCCGCCAGCCTCTTCCGCCAAGTCTGAGGCATGACGCCAATTGATATAGTTGTGCTGTATCAACACATGGTCCCAATGCACCTGTTCGTGCATCGACAGCGCATGGTCGAACACCTTCACGTCTCCATGATACGAGAAACCCAGATTGTGGATAACTCCCTTCGCACGCTGTTCCAAGAGGAACTCTATCATGCCGCTGTCCACAAAGCGACGTTGGAACGCTTCCATCGGCTCCACCTGGTTGCCATCCTTATCGCGACCAGGCAGCCCCACACAGTGTAGCATATAGAAGTCGAGATAGTCCACCTGCAGCCGTTCCAACGACTGCTCAAACATCTCCTTACTACCCTTATAATTCCATAACGAAGAGTTCTGATTCGACAATTTGGTGCTTACCAAGTATTCCTCGCGGCGATGGCGGCTCAACGCCTTTCCCATAGCTATCTCTGAGCGAGCCTTGCAATAGCGTGGAGCAGTGTCGAACAGGTTCAACCCGTGCTCTATTGCATAGTCTGTCAACTCGTTGATACGGTCTTGGTCAAGGTCGCCTTCGCTTTGGTTGCCATCCTTGCCATCCTCAAGGGAAGGAAGACGCATGCAGCCATAGCCCAACAGGGAAACCTTCTCGCCATGAGTGCCCTGCCGATAAGTCATCTTGTCAGTTGGCACTTCGCCCAATGCGAAGCCCTCTGCACCCGTAGCATTGGGGTTCTTACATCCCGCAGCCATCGCCGCAGTGGCAAGGGCACCCGCGCCCAAACTCTTTAAGAAATCTCGTCTATCCATATACAACATTGTTATTTTATCACTATCAGTGTGGCCGGACGTGCATCGCGATATTCAATCTTGAAGCCCGTCAATTGGCTCATCATATCCTCCATCGAATTCATTCCAAGTTTTTCAGCCAGCGGGTTCGAGTTTAGGAGACAATAATCATGCGGCACCATTGTTGAATCGTTCACCTCCTCATATTCCGTAATCAACATATTCCCCCTCATACCAAAACTGCTCGACATAATACGATCTGCCGCCTTCGCATAGTCGTCACAACCCTCTTCAAACAGCACCTCACGCCCGTCGGGATACACCAGCCAAGCCTCTTTCAGCATCACCTCTGTGGTGTCGAACACCAACGGCTCGCCGGCATACTCCTCCACCAATCGCAGGTAGTCCTTCAGCAGCAGGTCATAACGTAGTTTCCCAGGCACTAAGTTGTCCACCCTGAACACCACTCTCTCCTCCAGCACCTCATCCTTAGGCAACCAGTCGGTGTAGACATACTTTTCTGTTCCCGGGAGATGAAAAGCCAAATGCGAAGCTATCTGCGCCGGTTCGCCCACTATGTAGAAACTGGTCGTGGTCGAATCCAAGTCATACAACCCGTTAGCGTTGGCAATAAGGCTACTATTATCGGCAAAAGGTCTCAACGGCTCGATGGTGAGGGTGTAGTCCTGTGCCTTCACACCGCCTTGCATTGTGTAGCAGGGCAGCGTCAGTGGGTCGTTAAGAAACAGCAGCGGAATCATTATCGCCAACGTATTGTTGAGCACATGCAGCAAAGCTGCCAGCCAAATGCTGATATTGATGGCCAGCCATGCCAACACCAAGGCAAAGCCGAAAATATCGACCAAACCCAGCACCATGCCCAAAGAGAAGCCGCCGTAGCCCGATATATGGCAAAGGGCAAAAGCAAGCGAGGAAATGAGGGCACACGCCCACATCTGCACAAACCTATCTCTCACGCCAAACCACGCCAATGCCATGGCTGCCACAAATAGCAGTCCCCACAGACCTATCTCACTGGTAGTAAATATCGCCATCAGCACCAGGCTTACTATAGTGGTCCATTTCTTTCCCTCGCCCCACAGGCGGAACGAAAATTCTTCCAACACGGGGGCAAACACACAAAACAGCAATAGCGACATAACTGGCAAATGATTGAACATCCACTTGCCCAATCCCAACAGTGTCTCCTGCCCGGCGGGAGCGTTGCCCGTCAACTCCATCAGCCACGACACCAGCATTGAACCCAGCCAAATGACCAGACCAATCCACAGCATCGGAAGGAATCTTTTATCGTAACGTTTGGTTTTCATGATATTTTTTTTTTGAAGTTTGAAGTAAGAACTAAGAACTACGAAGGTGGTGCGCCAGCCAATTTTCAATTATCACCTTTCAATTTAAATCATCTTTTCTCCGCCTCAGCCTTAACCTTCTTCTTGTGGCTGTGCTTGGTCCACAGACCATACACCTCGCTCACATTGCCGGCGGTAGTGAAGGCGGGTAGCTCGTTATCCTTGATATAGGCGAGCAATTTGCTAAACTCGTCCTTGGTAAGCAGCACTTCCAATTCAATCGACTTCTCATTACTGTAGCCACCAATCACCTCATAGAGGGTGCAGCCGCGGTGCAGTTCGTCAATAATATAACGGCGGATGCGGTCGTACTCCTTCGACACGATGCACACCCGCTTGCGGTTGTTGAGCGAGGCAGTGAAATAGTCCACCACCAAGCCGTTAATCCATGTGCCGATAAGTCCGATGACCACCATACGGAAATCGTTGATGAAGAAAGCCGTGCAGCAAATGACGGCACCCGCGATACTCACCGATGTGCCGATGTCGAAGTGCAGATACTTGTTTACAATCTTGGCCAAAATGTCCAGTCCGCCCGTAGAGGCGTTGATGCTGAACATCAGTGCCTGCGCCGCACTCAGCAGCAGCACGAAGCAGCAGAGGTCCAACCACGGGTCGCCCATTACCGACATCGAGCCGGTAGTCAAATTCTCATTGGCAATCTTCTGCCAAGGCAGGATAGCATCCCACACATCGGTGAGCGGACCCAATATCATGGCGGTGTAGACCGTCTTAGCACCGAACTCATGCCCAATCAGCACCCATGCCAGTATCAGCAATATGGCGTTGATAGTCATAATGATGACCGACAAACCGATGTTGATGCCCGCTGCTGCAAAGATATTGCTCAGCACAATCGACAAACCTGATATTGTACCAATAATCAGTTTGCTAGGCACCAAAAAATAGTATACCGCAGCGGCAGTGACAAACATACCGAGGGTCATAATGACCAGCTCTTTCCAAAATTTAAACGTTTTTACCACGCTCAACGTATCCAAAAACTTGCTCATAGTAATTGTAGTTGATAATTGAAGTTAAAATGTAAATTGATTGATTATTTATTCTTAAGTTTTAATTCATAATGTGAACTTCTCGTCCCTCCACATATATAGCTGAGAATGGACGCACCGGGCAGTAATGTTCGCATGCACCACAGCCAATGCAACGCTGTTCATTGACGGTAACTACACTGTGGCCAGTACTGGCATCGCTCACCAGACTGATGGCCGCCGTCGGGCAATGGCGCGAACAGGCATTGCACTCCACTCCTTGCGCCAACAGGCAGTTGTGCGGCACAGTCACAGCATAACCAATAGAGATGGCACTCCGCATTGCCAAGTCAATCGGTTGGATAGCCCCTGTGGGACACACCTCGCTGCATCGTGTGCAGTCGAAATGGCAATATCCCTTATCAAAAGCCATCTCAGGCTGCAGCAACGTCTGCAAACCTTTCGACGGACGCAACACCTTGCTCGGACATTCGCTCACACACAGCTGACAGCCCGTGCATCGGCTGCTAAAATTCTTCAAACTCCTAGCCCCAGCAGGCTTCAATGGCACCTTGCGGTCGGGCAACTGCTTGTCCTCTAGCACCGCCAGTCCGCCATCAACTTTCTTTTCCTGTGCCTCCAAAGCCATTGCGGCACCCACTGCGGCCGTGGTGAGGACGAACTTACGACGCGAGCTGTCCACTTCCTTTGCAGCACCACTCTGACCTTTGTGGATCGTATAACTGATAGCATGTTGGTGGCAGTTTTCCAAACAGTCCATGCATGCTACACAGCGCGAATAGTCAATCGTATGGGTCTCGGGGTTGATACACATAGCCTTGCAGTTGCGTGCACACTTTTTGCAACCGTTGCACTTGCTAGTGTCAATCACGGGCTTCAGCAGTGAGAATCGAGAGAAAAATCCCAACACCGTGCCCACCGGACAAATGGTGTTGCACCACAGCCTGCCCCAAACAAACGACATCGGAGCAATGACCACGAAGGTCGCCAACGCCACCCAGAAGGTAACATTGCTACCCGACCAATGGAACACCACATTCGCCATGCGGCCAAAAGCACTATAGGGCGCCACCAGCAAGGCTATGCCATTCACGCCAAATACCATCAACAGCACAAAAGCCACCAATGCCACAATACGCAGGACTGTATGACCTTTCTTATACTGGAATCGGCTTTTCTTGCATTTGCTGCCCAGCCAATTAAAAACATCCTGTAGCACACCCATCGGACATATCACCGAACAATACACACGCCCCAGCAGCAGGGTGAGCAGCAACAACGCCACCACCACTACCACATTCAACGCCAGAACTGCAGGCAAGAACTGTATCTTAGCAAGCCAACCCAGACAAGGCTGCAACAAACCCTCCTGGTCAGCAAATAGTGCAATTATTCCTGCAAACACTATACAGGCGATTGCAACACGTATTTTCTTCAACATATTCAGTCGTCTTATTAAATTGTACTATCAAAAGGCTTCTCAGCAGGCTTCGTGTTAATACCCATCTGCTCGTCTATCTTAGCCTCAGCCTTGGCTGCACGAGCCTCAGCTTTGGCAACCTCTTTCTTTGCGCGCGACTCTTTCCAGTCGTGCCAGAAATGCACACAGTGCACAAATGCCGTCGCCACACCCAGTAACAAGAGGATAATACGGGCGGATGCGAAATTGGCATTGCCCTCGGGATGAAGGTTTATGGCAAAAAGCACCAAAAACACACAACCTACCAAATTGACCATACGGATTTTCTTCTCACCCCTTAGCACAAAGGAAGCCAAGAGGATGACTGCGGCGACAACGCCAAATGCGGTTACACTCATATCTTAATATACATTAATTTGACTTTGCAAAAATACGAAAAAAAAACGACATAGCGAAAAAAATGTTTAAAGTTTAGCCAAGATATACACTCAAGACAACCACTAATTATTGCGTGAGTTCGGGATAAAATACACCATTATTCCCAATTACTGGGAAAAAGTATTTAAAAAGCATCGGGGAAATAGGGGGGAATGAATACCCCCAAAACACAATCCGTTGATTTATAGGATGGAAAGTTTGAAAGTCAAATGTCAAATGTCAAATGCTTATGCTTTTGGTTGTCGGAAGAGTTCTACAATATAATAATAAAATAATAAATTATTTTATTATTATATTGTAGGCCATATTGCAAGAACAAAACACATTGCATTTGACATTTGACATTTGACATCTTTGCAATGTATTTTCTGTTAGTAAGTTGCGTGCAAATTGGTGCTGTAGATGTTATTTAACATTCAATATAAAATAAAACGTTTTCAGCTGATATTACGCAACTTGCATAATTTCGAGTTGTGCGCAAGAGCCCCCTCTTGCTAATAGTCCACAATTAGCCCACGGTAATTGGGAAAATCCTCTTTTTGTCACCCGAGGCACCTCTTTGCCTGCGACCAAAGAGAGTCTCTTTTGCCACTGAAGAGAGCCTCTTTTTTATAAAAGTGGGAAAAATGACTTTTTCTGCTCGAAAAAGTTTGTTATGTCGTTATTCCGCGCTATCTTTGCATTCGGAAACGGACGAGAGATGCCCAATCTCGTTCTCGTTTTCCCAGAGTGCCTTCGCTCTGCCTTCGCTCTGCCTCCACTCTGGCTTCGCTTCCGAAGGCGAAGAAAAACACAAGGCAACACGACAGCAGAAACACGACACAAACAAGAGATCATTTCTTCGTAATAGTCGTTTTCTCGCCTCGGCATAGTGCAAACACTGCGTGATTTGCCCTCTGCACTCGACTTATCGAGAACGTTACTCCGTGACGTTT
>JAFWQP010000065.1 GCA_017509045.1 Bacteroidales bacterium | reverse complement strand
GCGCCGGCGGACTCTCGACACACGCTATCTCTCTGGTCCCATTTCTTTCAAACTACTCTCGCCTTCCCTCCTGCTCCGGCACCCCCTCGGGGCGCCTCCCTCTCTCGAAAGCGGGTGCAAAGATACGAACATTTTCCAATCTGCCAAATTTTTTTTTCACTTTTCCCCCGCGTTTTACTCCAACATCCTGTAGCACAGCGGTGAAAAAATCAAACTTTTTTTCACGATGCCCGCAAAAAGCCCCGCAAAACGGCCCCGCGGCACCCCGTTTTTCGCAAAAATCACCCCCTTTGGATTCGAAAAAAACACGACATTTGCACAAAATACTATAAAACAGTATTTTAAATAAAATAAAGCCTAAAAACCTCTCATTGTCTCCGCCCCTTACCCCACAGTTATACCTTAGTTATACCTTACATATACCTCCATATATAGTATAACTAAAGTATAACTAAGGCATAACGATAGGATAAGGAGCGAAGCCACGGCGGAAGAACGGGGACAAGAATGGGGAGTTTGGGGCAATACATATGTATATATATATGTGGATTCGGGATAAATACGATATTTACTCTTCAAATACTGAGAAGAAAGTATTCAATTTTGTTTTTATGCCGAGCTCTTCAGTCAGAAAAACGCTTTTCTGCTGCCCAGCCCTCACATTCCTTTTTTGACTCAAGAGAGCCTCTTTTGCCACCAAAGAGAGCCTCTTTTTTTCAAAAGTGGGAAAAGTGACATTTTCTGCTCGAAAAAGTTTGCCATGTCGTTAATCCGCGCTATCTTTGCATTTGGAAACGGACGAGAAGTGAAGCAACAATCTTGTGAATTGTTGCGATAGCGAAGCGGAAAACGCGACTCGTTCTTGTCTACCCAGAGTGCCTTCGCTTCAGGAGGAGAAGAAAAGCACAAGGCAATGCGGCAGCAGAGACACTGCACAAACAAGAGGTCTTTGACATATTTGCTTATTGGTTTTCCTTAAGACCCGGTGGATGGAATCTCTACGTGAGTTCGGGATAATAATGACTTTATCAGAAAAAGAGAATGTAATCACAAGAAATCTCGTATCTTTGCAATTGGTATCCCGAACTCACGCAATTAATAATTACAGCATTCTAATACCAATCTTCCGATCATGTACAAAGGTGCTATTCGGACAGCCCCCCCCGCCTACACGACTATCGGAAGAGGCAAAAAGGAACGCGGCGCATACCGCTGAGGTACGCGCCGCATCTAGGACATAATAATGATGCGATTGCAAATCTATAGGACTACTACCTTCTTTGCCTTGCAGCCATCGGGACGGACAAGGTAGACACCCGCTGAGAGAGCGGGAACGACACGCTCGGTAGTGGAAGATGGTATGTAGGATACTTGGCGGCCATAGAGGTCGAATACGGTAACGGCTCTGTCGGCGGCGCCGACGATATGGATGTCGTGTCCGACGGCAGTGACCACAAACGAGTTTTCGTCTGCGTCGAGGTCGTTGATGCCAAGGTCGTCACCAAAGAGAGCTTGCAGGGTTATGTTGCGTGTGACCACAACGGTGCGGGGATTGTCGGTGACACCATCGCTCCAAGCGTTGAAATGGGCCGACGGGAAGGGGACTGCGGTGAGGATTGCTTCCTCGCCATAGGCGTATTCGCCACCGCCGTATACGGCACCATGGGCAGGATTGCTAGCCGAAAGGGTGACAGTAAAGGTTTCGTATTCGAAGATTGCCTGATATGAAGCATCAGAAATAACATGGACGATGCGAGGGTTGGCTGTGTTGCCGTCGCTCCAATGTAGGAAGCGGCAGTGCTGCTTTTCGGTGGCTGTGAGACGTGCCTCTTCGCCATAGTGATATTGTCCCGACCCTGTGACAGTACCCATGCTGGTGTTGTTGCTCGTGACAGTGATGGTGTAGACGGGTTCTTGCTGGAAATAGGCGATGAGCGTGGTGTCGCTAGTGAGGGTGACCAAACGGGGGTTGGTGGTGACTCCGTCGCTCCACTGAACGAAATGGTGGTTGGGGAATGCAGTCGCCAGCACGGGAACCTGAGCCATATAGTTGTATGAGCCAGAACCGCTGACAATACCCATCAAGGAGTCGGACGACTGGCAGTAGAGGGTACAGGTGTTGATGACGAACTGAGCCTGAATGTTGGTGTCACGGGTAAGGACAAGTGTTCGAGGATTGTCGGTATTGCCATCACTCCAACCAATAAAGCGGCTGGACCCTAACGGAGTGGCAACGAGAGTTAGTGTGGTGAGGTAGCTGTAAGTGCCGCCACCAGAGACAACACCGAGGGAGATGTCGTTGCTGGTAACAAGGGCGGTGTAGGTGTTGGCGACAAACTGTGCAGTAAAGGCGGTATCGGACGATACTACTACGCGACGCGGGTTCTGCATGATGCCGTCGCTCCAACCCGTGAAACGATAACCATAATTGGCGGTGGCAGTGATATAGATGGCATCGCCATAAGCCACAATGCCACCACCCGAGGTGTGGCCCATAGTGGGGTTGGCGGAGGTGACAGAGACTATGTGTGAGTCAATTTGGAATAATGCTACAAGCTGTGTGTCGCTGAGGACTGTGAGGACGCGGGGATTGTTGGTGAGGCTGTCGTTCCACTGCACAAAGTGGTAGTGGGGCATTGGGGTGGCAGTGAGTATGGCCTGAGAGAGGTATTTGTACTGGCCACTGCCCAAGACGCTACCTCCCACAACATTATCACTCACTGCCGAGACGACGTATTGGTTGGTGTCGAAATAGGCGGTGTAGGAAATGTCGTGAGTGACGGTGACAATTCGGGGATTAGTAGTATCTCCATCATTCCACTGAACGAAATGGAAGCCATAGTTGGGCGTTGCCGTGAGGGTTATTTGGCTATTATTGGCATAGTTACCAGTGCCTGTGACAGTGCCTAGCGCGGAATTGTTAGAAGAGACCGACACAGCGTAGGTGTTGATAGCAAACTGGGCTATGTAGGAGGCGTTTTCGGTGGCTGTGATGTATCTTGGATTGTCGGTATTGCCGTCGTTCCACTGGACAAAATGATAGCCAGCGACTGGGGTGGCAGTGAGGGTGACCGTTGCATTATGGCTATAGGAGCCACCGCCCGAAACGCTGCCCATGGCGGGATTGGCACTGCTGACCATGATGGAGTAGATGTTGGCGGCAAACTGGGCTGTATAGGTAGCGTTGCCAATGACAGTTACACTGCGAGGATTGGAGGGGTTGCCGTCGTTCCACTGAATGAAATGGAAACCTGTGGCAGGGACGGCAGAGATTGTTGTTATGGTGTTGTAATTGAATGTGCCACCGCCAAAGACTGCGCCCATGTTAGTGTCGTTTGCCTGGACGGTGATTTGATAGGAGATAGGCAAGAATTGGGCAACCAACGACGTGTCGGAAACAACAACGAGGGTGCGCGGGTTATCAATGCTGCCATCGCTCCACTGGGTGAAATAGTAGCCATAGGCGGCGGTGGCGGAGAGTGTGGCGGTATCGAGATAGGAATAAGTACCAGCACCTTGAACTGAGCCCATAGAGGCTGAGGCTGTTAGGATTACGCTATAGGTATTAGAAGTAAAATGGGCTGTGAAAGCGGTATCCTGCGAGATGGTGATAATGCGGGGATTGGTGGTGATGCCATCGCTCCACATGGTGAAATGGTAGCCGTAGTTGGGGGTGGCAGTAATGGTGGCAAGATCCTGATAATAGTAGGTCCCAGCACCGCTGACGCTACCCATGACGGGATTGCTGCTGGCAAGCGAAAGCTGAGAGGTGTTGGACAGGAATATTGCCACAAAATGGGAGTCGCGGGTGACGATGACCGAACGAGGATTCTGGGTATTGCCATCGCTCCAACGTTGGAAATGATAATCGGCACTAGGTGTGGCGGTGAGGGTTGCAATGGTATTATAGTTATAAACCCCTGCTCCGGATACTGAACCCCACAACGGGTTGTTGCTGGAGACTGTGATGAGTGAATTGTCGGAGACAAATATGGCGGTGAAACTAGTATCGGACGAGAGGAGTACCTGACGCGGGTTAGTTGTGATACCATCAGCCCAATGTAGGAAATGGAAACCGCTGTCAGCAAGAGCCTGTATGATTGCCTGATAGTTGGTACAAGTCGGTTGCTGTAGCACAACGGCAGAACCCATGGTAGTATCGTTGACCGACAGGCTGAGCAAGAAAGGAGCAGACTCGATGAAGTTGAGGAAATCCTCCCAATTGTCGGTAACCATATAATTTAAGGTTGCTCCGCAGGGGACATATACAGGTGTAGTAAGGGGTGCCGAGGCAAAGGTGTTGGCATAGATTGAGGGAGGGATGCTGCCGCGCATCACTATCTGTGTGATGGGGAGTGTATTGGCAAAGGCATAGTTGCCAATGCTGGATATGGTAGATGGGAAAGTAAGAACGCCACCCATCTGCAAGCAGGAATAGAATGCGCTGTCGCCGATTGTTTGGAGTGTGGAAGGCAGCGCCACAGAGGAGAGTCGTATGCAGCCATTAAAAGCCTTATTACCAATAGAAGATAAGCTGTTGCCTAACGAGATATCGGAAAGGCGCACACAGTCGCTGAAGGCGGAATTGCCCACTGTGGGGGTAGAGGGAGCCAAAGTGACTTGGAATAGGCGGTCGCAACTGTTGAAAGCATTGTCAGGAATGGCGAGTGAACTGTTGGTAGTCAGGGTCAGAAGACTGTCGCAATTGGAAAAGGCAGCACTGCCCATGTATTGAACACCGCTGGGAATATTGAGGGAGCCAGCAATTTTTGAACAGCCAGCAAAGGCTTTTGCACCAATCGACTGCAATGTGGCAGGCAATAGGAGCGAACCATTGATGTGTGAGCAGTTTTGAAAAGCAGAAGAACCGAAGGCTGATAGTGTAGCCGGGAGTTGTAAGGGGCCCTGCAAGGCAGAACAATTGTAGAATGCTGAGTCGCCAATAGAAACCACCGACGAGGAGAATGTTACTTGTTGGAGGTGGGTCTTGTTGGCAAAGGCACTGCTAGGAATGTACTGCACATTGTTCCCAACGATCAATTGAGTGAGATTAGCAAAAGAGGTAAAAGCGGCTCTGGGGAAGTTGGCATCAGTAAAAAGGTTGCTATTGAAATGGAGGTAATGCACATTGGTGGTACCGCTGAAAGCATTAGCATCGATGGCAGAGACACCGCTTCCGATATAAACAGAATCCAGTAAGGTTGCGTTGGCAAAGGCATATTGGGACAGTGTCTGGACGCTGTCGCCAACAACTAATTGAGCGAGTCCGGAAACAGGCAGTGAGGATTGATATGAGCCTGCTGAATAATAGCTACAGCTTGCACTGCGGGCATTGTAATGGATATAATGGACATTATTGCAACCCGAGAAGGTGTTTTGAAGGATGTAGGCGACGGAACTACCTATATAAAGAGAGTTAAGACTTGTGCAATTGCAGAAAGCCCAGTTGCCAATCATCGTAACAGAATTGGGGATGTGCAAGGAGGTAAGGCTGCTGCAGCCTTCGAACGCCACATTGCCAATGGTTGTAACAGAAGAGCCAAAGGTGACGGAAGCAAGAGAGCTGCAACCCTGGAACGTGCCCACACCAACCATTGTAACGGCATTGGGGAGGACTATGGAGGCTAGCTGGCTGCAACCCATAAAGGCATTGTCGCCAATGGTTGTCACCGAGTTGGGTATATTGACCGAAATCAATCCTGTGCATTGGGAACAGGCGCTGCTACCGATGGAGGTAACAGAATTGGGGATTATTAAACTTGTCATCCCATTACATCCGTAAAACGCATTGTTACCGACTGCCACCACACTATAGATATTGCTTCCATTGGTCACACTGGCAGGAATCTGGACACTGCCTGAAGGTTTTGTGTAGCCACTATAGTAGTTGGAGCCGACGTTGTTGGGGTAAACGACGGACACGGTGCTGTCAGACAAGACGGTATAGTATAATGTCTGCCCCGTGCTACACGCTGACGAAAAGTCGAAAGCATAAGCATGGGAAAGGGATGACCCTGCAAAGAGTATCAAAAACAATATTCTTATTATCGTTCTTTTCATAGTAATTAATGATTCCTTCATTGAATAGATACTTCACTACCACGCTACAAAGACCTTCTGTTCACCATACACCGTGCCCACTCCATTTGTAGCGTATGCTCGATAATAATAGGTTGAACCTGGGGTAAGGTTGGTCAGTTGACTGACATACTCGCCTGTGCCTGCACCGTCAGTGGTGTGCAGTCCAGAAATGGTAGGTTGAGAGGACGTGCCATAGCACACACCCCTACGAACCACGGGATAACCACCGTCGTCAGCCACATTGCCTCCGGCTGTGGCGCTGGTTGCCGAAATGGCAGAAACTGTCGTAGTAGAAACAGTCGGCAGACCAGAATGAGTGGTGAACGTGACTACTGTGCCATAGGAAACGCCAGAAGCGTTCTGGGCATATGCCCTAACGTGATATGTGGTGTTAGGCTCGAGGTTGTCAATCTGACTGGTGAAGGCACCTAAGCCTGCACCATTGACGGTATGTGCATTGTTGATAGTAGGCATTGCCGAAGTGCTCCAACAAACGCCTCGTGTCGTTATGCCAAAGCCTCCGTCGGACTGAACCATGCCACCGCAAATGGCGGAGGTGGTTGTCACATTAGTTACAACTGACGTAGAGACGACAGCCAAACCGTCCAATGTGGTAACCATCATCTGATCGCCATAGCCGACTCCAATGCTATTCACGGCGTATGCCCTAATATAATATATGGTATGCGGCTCCAACGCCAACTCACAATCAAACTCGTCGGACTCAACGGGCAGCGCCACTTTGTCGTTATTGACAGTCGGATACTGCATAGTGCTATATACAAAACCCTGCTCCACAATAGAGGACCTGCCGTCACTAGAGATGGAGCCGAAGCAATGTGCCGATGAGGCAGTGACATTGATGATATTATCCGTATTAACGATAGGAACAGCGGGGCCTTCTAGATATATGGTACCCATATCGTATTCTTCTAATCCTAACGGAATATTGGAAAGTTTGTACTCATAGCTTTCATATAGCGAATCGGATTCGAAATGGATAGCATAACTGTTTGCCATCTGGTCGAGTGTTACGACTATCTCGAACGTTCCATCGGCAGCAGTATACACGACATTGCCGATATTCCAACCATCGGCGGCTGTCACACGAAAGCCCTGCAACGGCTGCTGGGTGCGCTCGTCCAACACAACACCGTGGAAGCGTGTTGATTGATATATACCCTCATTTTCAAGATCCTTGATACATGAGGAAAACAAAATGCTTACAAGGCAGAATACTAAACAGAAAAACCTACGATACATAATCAAAATCTAAAAGTTAATCCCACGGTTGGGACGACGGAATTAGGTGTGCTGATGAGCGATGGCGACCATGCGAAAGCCAGCTCGGGCTTGGGGTCTAATGTGTAGGCACGAATGAAGTTGAATATATACAAAGCACCCGCCATACCCCATAACACATAGGAAGTTGTTTTGATTGAATTGTAATTGTCGAGAGCAGTCGTACGAGCTCTGTTAGACAAGTCTTGATTCTTGAAAATGTCCAACTGCTTTTGTGCCGCAACATAGCAACCCACACCGCCGCCGACCAAGATAACCTCGCCCACCATAGTGGCAATACCCTCAGAGGTGTATCCCTTGCCAATCTGCCCAAGGCCAGGAATAATCGATTTGACCAACGATGCATCATCCGTTACATTACGTGCCCGCTCGCCTTTGTCCCAAACAGGCACTACGTCGCGCATTGCCGCCACTTGGCAAAGCACACAGACCCAATAGGAGCCATTCTTCAAATTGACCACGTATTGGTCGACCTTATTAACAGGGATTCCACACTGTTGTGAAACAACTACATAGTTGGTTCCCTTTCGCAGTGACGATAAGACCGCTGCTTCGTCGAAAGTTTTACCTAAACGGCTGGCAGTATTTTTAAACACACGCAGCAGAGCCATGTGCAATGCCTCGTCAACCGTACTGCCTTCGCCCGATTCTCGGACATAGATGTATGTATTATTTGCCGGCAATGGCATCTCCTTCATCCATGACGGCTCCCTTTTGGCCTGACAATCTAATATACCTGCCGCCAAAAGTAGGAATAATAAAAATAGTTTGTATTTCACTTGCCAAATGTTTTAGTTCGGTTAAATTCTCGTTTTAGTCCTTGGCTAACGTATCATCGGATTGGAGGTGATAGTGCCGACCACATGAACACTGCAGGCTATCGTCCAATCTTTTGCCACATTCACACACCCAACCTATCCGCCTAGCAGGAACTCCTGCCATCAGGGCGAAATCTGGCACATCGCGTGTGACAACGGCTCCCGCCGCTATCAGAGCCGACCTTCCGACTGTGTGACCGCACACAACCGTACTATTGGCACCTAACGATGCGCCCTCTTTTATCAGAGTCTTAGCATACACGCCATGACAGGGGAAATGGGCTCGCGGAGTGGTCACATTGGTGAACACACAACTCGGTCCACAAAAAACGTTATCTTCAATCTCTACGCCTTCGTACACCGACACATTGTTCTGGACACGGACACCATTGCCAATGCGCACATTGTTGCCCACATTCACATTTTGACCAAAAGAACACCTCTCACCTATTCGCGCACCTTTCTGAATGTGGCAGAAATGCCATATCTTGGTATCTTCACCTATGACAACATCGTCGTCGACGTAACTACTTTCGTGGATAAACGGTTTCATTTCTCTAATTGTTTTATGTTTTGCAAACAAACTGCAAGGCTGTCGGTCCAGTAAGGCACTTCCAACCCAAACGTCTGTTTAAATTTTGTCTTATCAAGTACTGAATAACTCGGGCGCACCACGGGACTGGGATACTCGCTGCTATGGCACGGCAAAATCTTACAATCTACATGTCCCGACTGTCGGGCTATTTCTTTTGTAAAATCGAACCAACTGCACACGCCTTCATTACTATAATGATACAATCCCTCATTGCCGACATCCAAGCCTTTTTCCAGAATTGTGACAATAGCCTTCGCCAAATCGCCCGCATACGTAGGTGTTCCCACTTGGTCAAATACCACATTCAAGCACGGCTTAGTCGCCGTGAGAGCAAGCATAGTCCTACAGAAATTCTTACCATACTCGCTATATAGCCAAGCCGTTCTAAACAATAGGCAACGGCACTTGGTAGCAGCAATAGCCTGTTCGCCAAGCAACTTTGTCCGGCCGTACACACCTGTAGGATTAGGCTCTTCATCCTCAGCGCAAGGCGTGTTGTTATGATTTCCACCAAACACATAGTCTGTCGAAACATGCACTAACAAACCACCCGACTCTGCCATAGCCTCCGCCAAATAGCCTACTGCCACATGATTCGCTTTGTCGGCAGATTCCTCGTCACTTTCTGCACGGTTCACGTCGGTATAGGCTGCGCAATTGACTATCACATCCACTTGATGGCTGGCAACATATTGTTTCACAGCCGCCAAATTCGTGATGTCAAGGTCGTCGACATCAGTAAAAAGATACTGGTGTTGCGACTGTCCGCTGCACAACCTTATGTGCGTACCCAACTGACCTTTGGCACCTGTAACAAGAATAGTCATATAGCAGAAATCATAGTAATTAATAGATAAACGGAGACTCCACGTCGCGTAAACATGGATGATGTCGGTCTTTCTCTGACAGGAGTATTTTATCTCTTGGCAATAGCCAATCAATATTCAAATCAGGGTCGTCCCATGCAATAGCTCCCTCGCTTTGAGGTGCATAAAACTCATCGCACTTATATTGGAAGATGACTTTTTCGCTAAGAACAGAGAAACCATGTGCAATACCTTTCGGCATGTAGAATTGGTGGTGATTCTCGGCCGACAGTTCCACTGCCACATACTGACCGTATGTTGGTGAACCCTTACGAATATCAACGGCCACGTCCAACACACTCCCCTCCACTACACGCACCAGTTTGCTTTGTGCATACGGGGGGTGTTGATAGTGTAGTCCTCGCAACACACCGTAATGCGACATAGACTCGTTATCCTGCACAAAAGTAACATCAATGCCCGTTGCTTGGGCAAACTCTCGGGCATTAAAACTCTCAAAAAAGTATCCTCTTGCATCACCAAACACACGAGGCTCGATGATGAAAACTCCTTCAATAGCGGTCTTGATAACTTCCATACTGCCTCCCTTCCTACCGAACTATTATCTTCCCTTTATCAAATTGAGCAGATACTGTCCATAAGGATTCTTCGCCATGGGTTGGGCGATACGTTGCAAGTCTTCGGCTGTTATCCAACCTTTTTCATAAGCAATGCTCTCCAAACATGCTACTTTCAGACCTTGACGCTTTTCTATAACCTCAATGAAAGTAGATGCCTCTGCTAGGGAGTCGTGTGTACCCGTATCCAGCCAGGCAAAGCCACGACCAAATAGTTGCACCTTCAACTCTCCATCCTGCAAGAACTGTTGGTTGACCGAAGTGATTTCAAGCTCGCCACGCGCCGAAGGCTTTATACCTTTCGCCACCCTAACCACCTTGTTCGGATAGAAATAGAGTCCCACGACAGCATAATTCGACTTAGGATTCTTAGGCTTCTCCTCAATAGAAAGGACCTTACCCTCTTGGTCAAACTCTGCCACACCATATCGCTCTGGGTCTGCCACCCAGTAGCCAAACACCGTAGCTTTCTGCTCCTCCTCGGCTGCTGCAACAGCATCGCGAAGCATCTTCCCCAACCCGTTGCCCTGAAAGATATTGTCACCCAAAACCAAACAGCAGCAATCATCACCTATAAACTCCTCTCCTATAATAAACGCTTGGGCAAGACCATCAGGAGAAGGCTGCTCGGCATACGAAAAATGCACGCCATAGTCCGAACCATCTCCCAGCAGACGCTTAAATCCTGGGAGGTCATACGGGGTTGAGATAATCAGTATATCGCGAATGCCTGCCAACATAAGTGTCGATATGGGATAATACACCATCGGCTTGTCATAAATTGGCAGCAACTGTTTACTTACCCCCTTAGTTATAGGGTACAGGCGGGTACCAGACCCGCCTGCAAGAACAATTCCCTTCATAATAATACAGAATTAATTATTATTTGGACTTTTTCTTCTTCCCTTCGGAATCGCTATCATCTCCATAGCCGTAACCGTAGCCATAGCCATAGCCGTAACCATAGCCATAGCCGTAGCCGTAACCATAGCCATAACCGTAGCCGTAACCATAGCCGTAACCATAGCCACCATAACGGCGCTTAATGACAGGCACGTCGGTCATAATGATAGCCATATTCTTGAATTTCGCCTTGTCGGCCAATTCCTGAATGAATGGGAACGAACTCTTATTCAAATAACCCACACGCATGATATAGGTCGTCAGGTCGGCATTGTGGTTAATGATAGCCGAGTCAGCCACAATCTGTGCAGGCGTGGAGTCCAAAATAATGTAATCGTAGTTCTCACGCAGGTAGGCCACCAAGGCGTCCATCTTGTTCGTGAGCAACAACTGAGTGGCATTAGGCGGAGTCTTCTCACACACAATGTAGTCTAGGAACGGCGAAGTCTCACTATGCATGATGATGTTCTTAAAGTCTTCCTCCTTGCCCAACATGTAACTAATCAGACCCACCCGGTTGTGGCGGTCGATAGTTTTCGAAAGGCTGCGTTTACGGAGGTCACAGTCTACCAATATGGTCTTCTTGCCAAGGTATGCCAGCGACAACGCCAAGTTAAGAGCCACAAACGACTTACCTTCACCAGGCACCGTCGACACAGTCTGAATGACCTTCTCATTTTCCTTAAGGAAGAACGGTATATTGGAGTGCAATATTCGGAATGCCTCGGTTACGACGTCGGTACCGTTAGCAGTGACAATAATCTCGTCGTTGGCACGGCCTTCGGGTTTCTGCGGCACTTCGCCCAAAATGGGTATTGTCATTGCCCTCTCAATATCCGCCTTCGAACGCAGCTTCACGTTGAAGAAATTGATAAGGAACATAACGAGGGCGGGCAGTGCAGCACCGAGAATCAGACCCACTAAGATAAACATCGACAAGTGCGGTCCCATGTTAGAACGTGCAGCAGGCTCGACAATCTTAGCAGGCACAATCGTGACCGCCAAATTCATTGCATTCTCCTCACGCTTGCTCAACAAATAAAGGAACAATTCCTCTTTAATTTTCTGCTGACGCGAGACTTCTGTCACAGCCTTGCTTTGAGTAGGCAGGTTGTAAATCTGACCTTGGGTACGAGCCTCTTGTGCCCTAGCTGTCTGAAGACGAACATTGGTCGAACTAATCAGGTTATCAACCGAAGCAAGAATACTTGCTCGGTTGCCTTCCATCTGCTGCACCAGCTGACGCACCTGCGGGTTGTTTGGACCAGCATTGTTCAACAGCTTACGATACTGCAGCATCTGGCTGTTGTACTGGTTAATCATTGTCTGGACACCCGGATTTGAGATACCCACATTGGCGGGCAGCAACTCCTCCTTGTTGTTCGGGTCTACGAGATATGACTTAACAGCCTTGATCATTTGAAGTTCAGCTTCCAAGCTATTGACCTCTTCCGAATAGCGAATACCTGTCTGAAGCATCGTACCCGAAGCCGTCTGGAGGTCAGGAATACGGGCTTCCTTCTTCAACTGTGCCACCTGGGCATCCACATCTTCCAGTTCACCCGATATGAGCGATATACGTTCCGACACAAATTGCTCCGTCTTCTCTGCCACAGCCCTTTTGTCCTCTGCGGCATCGTCGTTGTAAGCATCCACCAATGCCGTCACCACCTCACGGGCCCTGGCATCGTTGTTATCGTTGTATTTCAGCGCCAATACAGCGGCATTCTTATCCACCCTGTTCACAGCCATCCGTCTTGCCACCTGCACTGCTTTCACTGTTACGGGCACTTCTGCCAGTTCATACTTAATCTTAAAGTTGCGATTCGAGAAGAACTGAGTCTTGTCAATCGTAAATGACACATCTTCCGTAACCACCACCGGCTCGGTGTAGTACGCAACACCCTTCTTATTGACATTGTATCTATTCAGCGACTTGACCACATACTCATAACGGCTCATATCCAACGGAGTCACATCCATTGCAATAGACACCTCCGATGCCTCAGCGCTCCTTGTATAGACTTTCAAATCCAAAGGACGGTCTCTGAAATACGATATCTTGGTGAAGAAACTATTGCGTTCGCAAGTCTTATTCAAATCCAACGCGGTAACCACATTCTTAGCCAACAATGAGGACTTAAGCATATACACCTCGTTCTCCAACGAATGCATGCCCACATCCATGTTGTTAAAAATAGCATCTATGTTGCGTTGTTGTCCCTTTCCGTTGATTTCGTCACGCACTAGGATTGTAGTAGTGTACTCATACGTCTTAGGTTTGGTCTTATACACTACACCTGCCACCACCAAACAGACAAACAGCGACAACGCAAACCAGTACCAGTTATTGATAACTAAAAATACTATGTCGCGCAACGAGATAGTGCTCTCGTTTTCCTGCTGGGTTTCGCTCCGCGAACCTCCTTGAGGTCCCTGCACACTTCTTAATTGTTGCTGATTTTCCATGATTCAGAACTTTTTATTATTGGCCTATTAATAACGATTCATGTAGTACTTCGACAGGATGTAGTAGTAGAACATCGACGACAGCACCGACACAATAGACACTGCACTCGAAATGTAGGTCATCACCATCGGGTCACGTTCGGCATTCTTCTTCTTACGCATATTAGGCTCGACATACACCACATCGTTCTGATGTAGGTAGTAATACGGCGAGTCAAACACCGACTTGGACGACAAGTCCACCTCGCCGATTGTGCGAAGACCATTCTCTTCACGAATCACCGTGACATTATGACGCTGGCCATAGATGGTCAAATCGCCCACCATGCTCAACGCCTCAAAAATAGTGAGACGCTCGCCCGACACAACCAACTGGCCGGGACGAACCACATCGCCCAGCACACAGACCTTGAAGTTCATCAGTTTCACTGTCACCACAGGGTCGGTAATATGGCCATCGCTGACCAACTTTTTCTCGATCAGTGCAGCCAACTCACTATGCGTAAGGCCAAGCACATGTATCTTCCCAAGCACGGGGAAAACAATGTCGCCATCGTGGTTGACCAGATAGCCCGACACCACATTGTTGCCAGGATTCATCACAGCACCGCCTAGCACGGCGATCTTGTTAGTTTCCTGATTAAACTGGATAGTCGACTCTGGTGTCTGGCTCTCCACATAAATGCCGAGCAAATCGTTTGCCTGTATACCACTCGAGAATTGTCCCTTCAACGCAAAGGCAGAGTCTCGTTGGGCATCGCTTATATAGGCAATTTCTTCCGTATGCCGACAAGAAGCCAGCAAAAGCGTTCCTACGACCGCTACTAAAAACAATTTATTTATTTTCATTTATCAAAAAGTATTTATTATTTCACTATTTATCAAACCACTAGAGAGGCTTTTCGTCAAAACCTACCTCTTAGCATGATTTGCAAAGATACAAAAAAATTTCGTTTTATAAACAAACTAAAATAAAAATATACTCTTTTTACATAAAAAGCGACAAAGCAAGTCCCCTGACTACACCCCCTCACTCCCTTCCACTCCCCCTATGCCGCCCACATGCTTTCCCACTTTCACTGCTTCAAATAAGCCAAACGACCAAACCCAAGTTTGCATGAACTTTAACGTGACCAGAATACGACGGATGCGAAGAAACCAACACATTCAGTTATGGGGTCATGAAAAAAGTGTGAACTGGAAGAAAATAGTGGTCTCATACTTTTTGTTATTGTTATTGTTATCAAGTGCCACTTTGTGCCACTCCTTTTTTTTCTCAAAAGTGGCACCCTGATTTTGGGCTTTTTGGGTATAACTATAATAAACGGTCTGCACACACAACGCTTCCACTCTGCCTTCGCTCTGCCTTCGCTCCTAAAGTGGAGGCAAAGGGTACCCAAAACGGGATGAAAAAGACCTCAACCTCTCCTTTGCGTTTGTCGGATGATACAAAAATGAATTGACGAGAAGAGTACATCAACAAACCCACACGGATCAGTCAGACTACAACACATCAAACTGTAAACATGTATATTAAAAAGAACATCGCCTAATGCAAACATCTTTTTTTTCTCTAAATGGGAGAAAAATGGTAATTTTGCAAACTGATAACAACATCTACTATGCAAGCATTCATCCTCGCCGCAGGCCTTGGCACACGCCTACAGCCACTCACCAATACTCTTCCCAAAGCCTTGGTTGAGGTGCAAGGCATGCCTCTAATCAAAATTGCCATCAACAATCTTGTGCGCCAAGGCGCCACCCGGATAGTCGTCAACATACACCATTTTGCCGACAAACTTCTTGCTTACATCAAAAGCACCCCTTGGGATGCCGAAATCCTCATCTCTGACGAACGCGAGATGCTGCTCGACACGGGCGGGGGACTCAAAAAGGCTGCACCATTCTTTCTACCAAACGAGTCCATAATCGTCCATAATGTAGACATATTGACACACATCGACTTTGCCAAGATGATTCAGCAACATGCTGATTCCATGAACTTGGCAACTCTCGCCGTAAGCCTGCGCGACACTTCTAGGCAGCTATTATTTGACACACAACACCAGTTGTCGGGCTGGCAAAACAGCACAACAGGCGAAACAAAATGGGTACAACACCCCTTAACCAATTGTGAACAAAAGGCTTTTAGCGGCATTGCCGTAGTCAACCCAGAGATGCTTGCGATGCTACCACCAGCCGACCACCCCTACTCTATCATTCCAGCATATCTCGAATTAGCCAAAAATCATAGAATCAAATATTTTGAGCATTCAGCGGATGACTGGCTCGACGTAGGTAAACCCGAAACATTACAACGTGCTCAATCTTGGAATCTCAACGCTTAACACCCTCTGAAACAATGGAAACATTTCTTGCCGAAGTAGCACAACAGCTGCGAAAGAACCATCCCGAAGGCCTTGACCGCGTGACGGTTATCTTCAACAACCGTCGTTCAGGGCTATTCTTACGCCGCCAATTTGCCTCGATGGAAGGACAACCGTTCTTCCTGCCACAAATCATCGGGATAGACGAGTTGATTTCCAACCTAGGAGGCTTGACCATAGTCCCCAACGAGTACCTATTGTTTGAACTTTTCGATATTCACAGGCATCTGGACGAGGGAAACGACAAGTACACTAATTTCGAAGACTTTATCTCTTTTGGAGAGATGATGCTGTCCGACTTCTCGGAGATTGACCTCTATTGTGTGGATGCTCAACGACTTTTCAGCAACCTACACGACATTAAGGCCATCGAAAAATGGAATGTCGAAACGGGCACACCCACACCATTCCAAGAACGGTATTTAGCCTTTTACAAATCTATTTATCAATATTATACACAGCTACATCATCGACTTTTGGAGCGCAAACAGGCGTATGGGGGTATGGCCTACAGATATGTGGCCGAGCATCTCGACACCCTAGTGCCAAACGACGACGGCAGACATTTTTACTTTGTCGGATTCAACGCTCTTTCATCTTGCGAAGAACGCATTATCCGCCACTATATACAACAAGGAAACGGCTCGTACATTACTGACGGTGATGCCTATTACTATGATGACCCTGTACAAGAAGCCGGCCATTTTCTGCGGAACAACCCATTTCACACAGGCGACTACCCTGCACACTTTGCTATGGGGCAAAAGGACATTACCATTGTAAGCTGTCCCGAGAACGTACTCCAATGCAAATATGCGGGACAACAGCTTGCTCAGCAGATACAGGCAAACCCCGACAATCCCATTGAGCAGACTGCCCTTGTGCTTGCTGACGAGTCGCTACTACTCCCCATGCTCAACGCCCTACCCTCCGAAGTGAAAACGGCCAACGTAACTATGGGCTACCCCTATAGCAACACTGCCATTCATTCGTTGGCACTCAAAGTCTTTTCCTTGCATCAGCGGAGACGTGACTCCATGTACTATCACGCAGACATACTCGACCTCTTATCCGACAATGGCATAGAGAATATACTTGGTATCAGCGACATGTATTCAAAGCTAACCCCACTGTTAATCAACAGCCACATTATTTATGCCACAGCCGAGGAGATTGTCGACCTATGCCATCAACTAAATTGCGACCCTTCCGCCATAGAATTTCTTTTCACCCAAAAAGCTCCCACTCCCGATGATTTACTCGGACTGCTTAGGCAACTGATACACACACTTTACGACACTCATGCCCTTGATAAAGACCGCAAAGAGAAGGAGGCGCTTGCCTGCCTGCTGCGAATAGTCGACTACTTTCAAGAGCTTCAGAAACAATACCATTATATCGACAACTTAAATACGCTTCTGAAAATATACACCCGCCTAGCACAACGAAACTCGGTGCCATTCTACGGTGAACCGCTCCAAGGTCTCCAGATATTGGGCGTATTGGAGACTCGAAACCTCGACTTCAATCGAGTGATACTACTCTCAGCCAACGAGGGATGCCTACCCTCAGGCAGGTCAGCCAACACTTTGATTCCATACGATTTAAAGGTCAGTTTTGGAATCCCTACTTTTCATGAGAAAGAAGCAGTGTATGCCTACAACTTTTACCGCCTGCTCCAACGTGCCAACGAGGTCCATTTAGTCTACCACACAGAGACAGACGGACCTGGCAAGGGCGAGCCAAGCCGATTTCTGCTACAGGTGCGCCGCGAATTGGCACAACGATACCCCAAAAACATAAAGCTACACGAAGAAATACTTTTTGCGGATAGTCAGACTGTCGCCCCACCGAGAATCCCCTCTTACCCAAAGAACAGTCTTGTTCTAAATCAGTTAGAACACATTGCCCATCGTGGGTTTTCTCCTTCAGCCCTAAATAAGTATCGCAATTGTCCTGCACGATTCTACTACGAAAACGTCTTGCATATCAGAGAGATTAATCCCATCAATGAAGACTTAGAACAGAACGAGTTAGGCAGCTGTATACATGCTGTTTTAGAAAAGATATACACCCCTTTGATTGGTAGCACTCTGAACCCCGAGCCAATTAATCAGGCACTAGAGAACGTAGACAGCCTGCTGGCAGAAGTGTTAGACCAACAATTCCACCACGGCCGCAGCCATGAGGGACGCAATCACTTTCTAGAGTCCGTCGCCAAGATGCAGATAACCAACTTTCTGAAATCAGAGATAAATCACCTAGAGAAAGGCGACGAAATAGAGGTGGTGGCCTTGGAAAAGGAACTCTCCCACCCACTACAAATTGACATAGGAGGGTCGGCGAAGGAGGTGGTCGTTGCTGGCACAGCCGACCGCATCGACCGATGGAACGGTTATACCCGAATTATTGACTACAAAACGGGCAAAGTAGATGCCAACGACTTGAAAGTAAACGAACTTGAGCCCAAATGGGAGAAAGTTTCAGACAAATGGTTCCAAGTCATGATATACACATGGCTATGGCAGCAAACAAAACAATCCGACGAACCGCATCTCTCGGGTATATACCCCCTTGGTCACCTCAAATCCGACCTTTTGGTGGCTCAATGGGAAGGGGCGACTATACTATCCGCAGAACATCTTGTTGCTTTTGAGAATATCCTTTGCGAATTGGTATCCGAAATAATGAACCCCGAGATTCCTTTTACAGCCAACCTAAACAACAAGTCTTGCACCTATTGTCCTTTTGCTGAAACCTGCTTGCACAGCACAGAATTAACAACAGATAACTAGATGGTTAACTAACTGGTTTATCACCACCTTACTGCCAGAACCTCCCTCTATCCGAAAAAGAGAAAAACATTGCAAAAAAATTGCGTATTCAAAAAAAATACGTATCTTTGCAGATTGATACAAGGAAGACTACTTTCTTGTGTTGAGTATATAATGATTTGATTTTAATTGTATTAGAGAATAATAAATATATAAGTATACAAATGAGAAAAGCACTTTTTACTCTTTTCCTAGCCTCCGTTGTCCTGCTGACCGGATGCAGTGGGTTGTCCAAAATGAAGTCCAATAGCAAAAAAATCCGCTATCAGGCCAACCCCGACCCAGTAGAGGTTCGCGACGACAAAGTGGTTGTCAATTTTACCGCCTCAGTACCTGCCAAATATTTCGACAAG
>JAFWQP010000064.1 GCA_017509045.1 Bacteroidales bacterium | reverse complement strand
CAAAGAGAGCCTCTTTTTTTTAAAAGTGGGAAAAGTGACATTTTTTGCTCGAAAAAGTTTGTTATGTCGTTATTCCGCACTATCTTTGCATTCGAAAACGGTCGGGAAATGGCCAATCTTGGATTCGTTTTCACAGAGTGCCTCCACTCTGGGTTCGCTCTGCCTCCACTCTGGGTTCGCTCTGGCTCCACTCCTAAGATTGGAGACAAGGTGAACCCAAAACGGGATGAAAAAGACCTCGACGTTGTATAAGGGTAACCTCCAATAATTAATTCTGAACACGAATTTACACTAATCTAACGAATTATTATTCGTGCTATTCGTGTTATTCGTGTTCGTCAAAAAATGAATAATTAGTAGTTGACTAAGGTGAGCGCAGAGAGAGCTTGCTCGCTATGCCGAGCCAAACAACGTCACGAAGTAACATTGCGAAAAGCGAGCGAAGAGGGCAAATCCTAAGATTTGCACTATTCCGAGCCAGAGCAATGTCTCGAAGAAACATCATTTATCCGATTGTCGGATGAAACTAAAATAATTGACCTTTCTCCCTGACGCGTGACATTGATCAATGCAAGACGGGACACAGACAAAGTTATCCCGAACTCACGCATTATATGTCTATGTACTGAATAAAATTTGTATCTTAGACTGTCGCAAATAAAAGGGCACTACACTCTCCGCATAATGAAGCAGAGAAGGGTTTATAAGCATAGTGATTGTAGTAGAATATGTCAAGTGGTGGCGATAGCTAATGTGGCAACACTGATGCGGAGGTTAGGAATGGATTGTAGGGCATGGTAACAGGCCTCGGTGGTGGCACCGGTGGTAAGCACATCGTCGATGAGAAGCAGGTGTTTGCCTTCGAATTGTTCGGGATGGTGCACAGCGAATGCCGATGCCATGTTATCAATACGTTGCTGGCGGTTTTTGTGAGTCTGCGTCGGGGTGTGACGGCGGCGGTATATGTTGTGAACGGACAGTGAACACTGCAATACTTTTGCAACCTCGGCAGCAAGAATCTGGCTTTGGTTGTAGCCACGACGCATCCGCCGCCACCAGTGCAAGGGGACGGGTGCCACGATGTCGATGTCGTCGAAGCGATGGGAGGCCTTCAACTCTTCTCCTAGTATCAAGCCAAATTGGTGAGCCAATTGTGTGTTTCCATGATACTTGATTTGATGAACGATGCTCTGTGTGACGTTTCCTTTGTGGAATTGCAGCAGGCTGGCTGCAGCTACGACGGGGATGCGCCCTACGAGACGAAGTTCGGTATCGTTGTCGGGATGTGAGGCATTGTGTGTCCAAGGTATCTTGCTTAGACACAGTGTGCAGAGATTGCGTTCGTCTCCAACAAGTGGTTCGCCACAATGGTAGCAGAGGTCGGGGAAAATGAGCCTCAGTATGTCGCGAACAATGGACATCGGTTATTGGGTGGGATTGTCAACAAGGAACAGGCAGCTGTCGCCGTAACTGAGAAAGCGGAACTGGTGGTCTAAGGCGTAGCGGTAGCATTGCCGCCATGCATCACCAATAAGAGCTGAAACGAGCAGCAGCAGGGTGCTCTTGGGTTGGTGGAAATTTGTTACCAGCCCGCTGATGACATGATATTTATATCCTGGTGCTATCATCAGTTGGGTGTCGCCATAAAGGTGGTCGAGTTGGTGGGTGTCCATCCATTGGAGGACGTTGCGGTACGCCTCTGCAGTGCTGACGTGCAGATCTTCGAGTTCGTAAGGATCCCATTGCAGAATGTGCATGGCATCAAGGTTGGGATTTTGGCTGAGACGAACACCGAACCAATAGACTGATTCTATGGTGCGTACTGATGTGGTGCCGACTGGAATCACAGGGTGGGGTAGGTGCTGGAGGATGCACTCGATGTTTTGGCGTGCTATCTCGATATGTTCCACATGCATTTCGTGTTCGCCAATCGTGTCGGTACTGACAGGTTTGAAGGTGCCAGCTCCGACGTGAAGGGTGATAAAGTCGGTGGCGATATGCCTTGCTTGCAGTGCATTGAACACTTCGGAGGTGAAATGCAGCCCTGCCGTTGGGGCAGCAACAGAGCCTTGATAGCGGGCGTAGACGGTTTGGTAGCGTTCGTTGTCGCTACTGACGGCCTCGCGGTGCAGGTAGGGTGGAAGGGGGATGACACCGGCTTGGTCGATGACTTCGGCAAAACTGACCCCGCCATCCCAATCGAAGTCGACTATCCATGCGTTGCCAACAGCTTGTTGACGGTTGGCATTAAGGGTGATATGTTGGCCGTTGATGTTTATTTCGCGCGAAAGAGTCCCTTCCTTCCATTTCTTGTTGTTGCCGATGAAGCAGGTCCATGTGCATTGGCTGCGTTGCTCAAAGGCTTGGGAAACGGCCATCTGGTAGGGCTCAAGGCAGAAGACTTCGATGGTGGAACCTGTGGCCTTTTGGAAGAATAGGCGGGCGTGGATGACTTTGGTGTCGTTGAATACCAGCAGGCTGTCGGACGGTAGCAGTTCTGGAATGTGGAAGAACTGGCTCTCAGAGATGTTCCCGTTTTGGTAGACAAGCAGTTTGGAGTGGTCGCGTTGTTCAAGAGGGAACTTGGCTATGCGGTCGTCGGGCAGGGGGTAGTCGTAGTCGGCTATGGCGATAGATTTAGGGTTATTGTTCATGGGAGGCGTGCTTGCGTTGGGTTAGAAGTGAGAAGAGTATATACCATAGGATGATGAGCGTGATGGCGTACCATTGGCGGGTGAGGGCGATGATAATGGCGCAGCCGATGAGGAAGATGTATTGGATGCGGTTCGTCTTCCAAGAGAGCTCCTTGAAGTTGAATTTGAGGGAGAACATGGGCAGTTCGCTGACCATAAGGATGTCGGTAATGAGGGAGAGGATGGTCAAGCCGATGAGCGTTGTGTTGCTGAACAGTAGGTCTAAATCTAAGTTCGGATTGTAATAGGCAAAGGCGATGCCCACCCAGATGAGGGCATTTGAAGGCGCAGGGAGTCCAAGGAAACTGTGGCTTTGGCGGGTGTCGAGGTTGAACTTGGCAAGCCGGTAGGCGGCAAATGCGGGCATGAGGAGAGCAAGGTAGCGGAGGTTGGCAGTCCACTCGGGGGTGCTATAAATGATATTGAAAAGGATGAGGGCTGGCGCTACGCCTGATGTGACTACATCAGCAAGGGAATCAAGCTCTTTGCCTACAGGTGATGCCACACCCAGCAGACGGGCGGCAAGGCCGTCAAAGAAATCAAGGAAGATACCCCCGATAATGAAGTAAGCAGCAAGGTCACCATAGCCTTGTGCGGCGTAGTAGGAGGCAATGACGCCACAAGTGAGGTTTCCGAGGGTGATGAGGTTGGGGATTTGTCGTTTGATAGAATTAAGTATT
>JAFWQP010000063.1 GCA_017509045.1 Bacteroidales bacterium | reverse complement strand
TCTCCAACGGCAAACTCGAAGGCATCAACAATAAAATCAAAACCATGAAACGGCAGGCCTATGGCTACAGAGACATGCCCTTCTTCAAACTCAAACTCCTCTCCCTACACGACTCCACCTATCCATTTAGCGGATGAACCCTTTTTTTTGGGCAAGACGCTCGGTGAAAGTTACAAAGTTACAAAGTTACTTGCGTATGCTTTGGTTACTGGGAGAGTGATATTGTACAGTAATATAATGAATATTAATAAATTATATTATAATAGACTATATTGCATAAAAAAACACAATGCAATTAACTTTGTAACTTTGTAACTTCTCTGCAATATGCTTGTTATTAATCGATTATGTTGATTTGGGTGCGAAAGGTGCCGTGTAACTTCTTTCACGATTATGTGAGAAAATTATGCTTTTTTGATTGATATAGACTGACTTGTGCGTATTCCAACCTTGTCACGTAGATTGGCAAAATGAAGGACATTTTGCTACAGTGCTACAGTGTTACAGTTCGTCTTCACCCTTACCACGACCTCCGAATCGTATTATAGGGACTTTTGTCTATCAATAATTTGAGAATTAGTGATTTTGTAGATTGCACATTGAGAACGGACACCCAAAATACGAACTGTAGCACTGTAGCACTGTAGCGCGTCAAGCACCCCATACGCGGGCAAGCCTCGGCTGGGTGACCGAATAGCACCTTTGTGCGACTTTGTGCATAGTCGGAAGAACAAGTATTGGATGTCTGTATTTGCCTGTGTGTTCATAGTTGTGAAATAGGATTTGAATATCGGTTTTTTGCAAAATATTCAGTTATAGCGATATATGATAATTGTGAAATGTGAAATTGTGAAATGCGTATGTTTTTCCCTTAATTCGGGTAATTTATTATATAAATTATTAATTATTAATTAATTATATTAATTATACCATATTATTTACCTATCAAAAAAACCAAAAATCATTGCATTTCACATTTCACAATTTCACATTAGAACGTATGTGGCTGTCGGTCATTGCGTTTGTCTTGCAATTTGTGAAATGGAGTGTGAAACGGGGTGTGAATAGTGGTCTCACACTTATTGTTATTGTTATTGTCATCAGGTGCCACTTATTGCCGTTTTTTTTTCTCAAAAGTGGCACCCTAATTTTTGACTTTTTTGGTATAATTATAACAGTCGGCGGACACACTTTGGGTTCGCTCTGCCTTCGCTCTGGGTTCGCTCTGGGTTCGCTCTGGGTTCGCTCTGCCTCCACTCTGCCTTCGCTCCTATGAGTGGAGGCAAGACGTATCCAAAAGGGGATGAAACAGAACTCGTCATCACCTATCTGTTTGTCGGATGAGTTTTATTTAAACAGATTTGAGATTTTGAATTTTGAATTGAATAATATCCAGGTGTGGGGAAAATTGAAAATGGAATTTTTTCTGGGTGCTGCAGCCGTTTTTCTTTTTTCATTTTGCGTTTTTTAATTTAATAAGTTGATGATAATTCGTGTACTATGAACTTTTTTTTGTATGGCGGTGTGTGAATCAATTATTTTGTGTATATTTGCAAATTCAAAATGTTGGCATATTATGTACTGAATCCTTTCAGCATAAAACAGTAAGCAATAACAAACAATTAATATAATAAGCATTATGGTAGATTATAAGAAAATCGGACTGGTGAACACCCGCGCGATGTTTGCCAAGGCAGTGGACGGGGGCTACGCTATCCCCGCATTCAACTTTAACAATATGGAGCAGATGCAGGCCATTATTCAGGCGGCTGTCGAGACTAAGAGCCCCGTTATCCTTCAGGTGAGCAAGGGCGCCCGCGACTATGCCAACCCGACCCTGCTGCGCTATATGGCGGAGGGTGCTGTGGAGTATGCCAAAGAGCTGGGTTGCGCACATCCCGAGATTGTGCTGCACCTCGACCACGGCGACAGCTTCGAGACCTGCAAGAGCTGCATCGATATGGGCTTCAGCAGCGTGATGTACGACGGCAGCGCCCTGCCCTACGAGGAGAATATCAAAATATCGCGTCAGGTTGTGGAGTATGCCCACAAGTACGACGTTACTGTGGAGTGCGAACTCGGCGTGCTGGCAGGCGTGGAGGACGAGGTGGCATCGGAGGTGAGCCACTACACCAAGCCCGAAGAGGTGATCGACTTTGCCACCCGCACCGGTTGCGACTCGTTGGCTATCAGCATCGGCACCAGCCACGGCGCCTACAAGTTCAAACCCGAACAGTGCACTGTCGACCCGCAGACGGGCCGTTTGGTGCCTCCTCCTCTGGCTTTCGACGTCCTCGAGGCAGTTGAGAAGAAGCTCCCCGGCTTCCCCATCGTGCTCCACGGCTCCAGCTCTGTGCCGCAGGACGAGGTGGATATCATCAACGCCAACGGCGGCGCCCTCAAGGCTGCGGTGGGTATTCCCGAAGAGCAGCTGCGTAAGGCCGCCAAGAGCGCGGTGTGCAAGATTAATATCGACAGCGACAGCCGTCTGGCTATGACTGCCGCCATCCGCAAGCACATGGCTGAGCATCCCGACCATTTCGACCCGCGTCAGTATCTGAAGCCCGCCCGCGAGAGCATGAAGAAGATGTATATCCACAAGATTGTCAACGTCCTCGGCTCGAACGACAAGCTGCTGGAAAAGTAGGTCTACAATTCTCAATATATATGATTGGCGGCTGGCATTGGCTGGCCGCCAATCATTGATTACTATAAATTTATATTACGCTCATATTCTTATGAAAAGATATTTATTGGTGGCGTTGCTGATAATGGCGACTACTACGGCGATGGGACAGGTGTTGGGCGGCTCCAGCACTTATGGTAGTAACAGTGGTTTTGGTTTCTATCTGGGTACGCACAATACGCTTGGACGTGGTTTTGCATATTGTGATGAACAGCATTATGAATACAAGGCTGTAGAGCCCGAAAGCTACAAGCCTAGGCTATTTAACCCCATACTAGGCATCGGCTGGTGGTCGGAGTTTCCTAGCGACAACTTTGTGATTGGCTACCAAATAATGGGCAATTACGGTATGGAGAAATACCATGTGACTTTTGACAAGGAGACACTCACTGACGGTAGAAGGTCGTTGGGGGCGGTTCTGAGCTGCTATGTGGGTTGGCACTTTGGCGAGAGTTTGACGGCATGTATCGGTGTGTCGGAAGAGTCGCGCCTGACGGTCGGCGACGGTGGAAGGGTGAACATCTTCAATGCACAGAACGCTGTCGGCCTGATGGCACTGGTGCGCTACGTCTTTGCTGAGGACTATTATGTGTCGCTACAAGGTGTCTATGGACTGACTGACTGGGGCACTTTTAATTTAGATTGGGAGAAATATAAGCCTATAGGTGAAAGTGGATACTCTGTGGTGGAGTCGGGATTGAAGCCCCTGTCGGTCATGTTCGGGATAGGAAAGGGATTTTGAGAATTGAGAATTGAGAATTGAGAATTAAAAAATGAATTCGTTAATTCGTTAATGTGTTAATTCGTAAATCAAATGAATTCGTTAATTTGTTAATTCGTAAATTCGTTAATCATTGATGCGCCAAGGACTAACACATTAACACGTTAACACATTAACACATTCAACTTTTCAATTCTCAAATAAAAGTTAGGGTGCTGTAACAAATGGGGGCTTTTTGGCTACATACTTATTAAATTGAAAATTGAAAATTTAAAAATTCACACATTAACACGTTCAAGTATTCACACATTAACACATTCAAGAAATCACACATTTTAAACATATCAACTTATAACATGAAACAATTATTTTCTTTTTTGGCAGTGGCGTTGCTGGCTTTGGGCGCGATGGCTCAACCGAAGATGCCTAGTTTTCACTTTGGTGTGGCTAATAAGGGCTATGACTATATGATGTCGCACAACAGCCACATTATTGCCGAGCAGGACGACGAACTGATTATTGCCACATGGGAGACCCGTGGTATACTGGGTGCCTGCATACCGTGGGGACTGCAGGTGGTGGCGGTGGACACGAATATGAAGGTGCTGCGACAGGTGGCACTGCCCGACTCGCGCATGGATGAAGTGGTGTTTGCCAACTATGTGGACGGCAAGGTGTATCTGCTGATACGGCATCGGTTTATGGCTCAATATCGTCGTGCGGTGATAGACCCACGAAGCATGACGCTGGAGAGCTGCGAGAAGTTGTCGACAAATATGCCAGGGAAGGATTTTGCGGCGTACCATTGGGATGCTAAGTCGGACAACGGCTTGTTTTATGCCATGGAGGATGTGTTTGTGAACTCGGTGTCGAAGGAGATGGTGCACCGCCAGCTGCTGCTCGACGAGAAGTTGGAGCAGCTGTGGGAGAAACGTTTCGAGGCTAACGAGGTGAGCGACATGAGGGTGAGCGACGAGGGTGTGGTGTATCTGTTTGGCTCGCGCTACGACAAAGCGACGCAGGAGACAGTGGTGGCGGTGCATGTGCTGGATGTGGACGACGAGAAGAGCGCTGTGGGGCGCGTAGCAGTGGGAGAGGTGCATAGGCTGGCATTGCTGAATATTCTGGGAAACGGTGGGTCACCGTCGACGGTTTATGCTGTGGCGGCTGGCTATATCCGCACTCATGAGTCGCCGAAGAAGAGTGACTGTTTCGACAAGATGGTGGGATTGTCGCTTGATATCAACACAGGCGATATTAAAGCTACGACGGTGCGATTCACTAGCGATGAGTTGAACGTGTTTGGCAATAAGAGCACCAAGAAGGAGAATAAGGTGGGCATGGTGGACGCGCTGACAATGGCCAACGGCGTGGGGACGAGCTATGGCGGTGTGCTGCTGCTGCAACGTGTATGGAAGGTGACTACCCGTTCGACCAAGGCACCCGATGTGCACGACTATTTCACGATGGGGTCGTTGGCAATAGCGGTGGACACTACCGGTGCCATACTGTGGCATAGGCCTTTCCGCACGGTGAACTGCGAGCGCACGGGCCAGTCGGCAGACATACCCTGCTATGGCGATGCACCTATGATTGCGGAGGGCGACAATGTGTATGTGGTGCTGCCCGAGCCGACAAAGACGCCCGCGACATACGAGTACGCCTCGCCGGCGACGAGGATTATGTTGGGCAGTAAGACCCACGCCAATGTGGTTTACGGCATCGACCGGCAGGGGACGGTTGTGAAGCAGGTGCCTGTGCCGAAGGACAAAGGCTCGATGATGGACAACTTGGTGCGTCAGGCTCCGGGGAAGTATGTCGGCATATATTCGTTCCACAAAAAATCGGCTCTGGTAAGAATTGAATTGAAAATTGAAAATTGAAAATTTGAATTCGTTAATTCGTAAATTTGTGAATTCGTGAATCATTGATGCGCCAAAGACTAACACATTAACACATTCACACATTAACACGTTCAACTATCATCTTTCACAATGAAGATACAACACTTTTTGGTTTTTGGTTTTTACTTTTTGGTTTCGGCTGTTTCGTTGTCGGGGTTTGCCCAGCAGCGATACGACTTGAACGATTTTGCGGGCATCAGGTCGGAGGGACCTATCCCTGCCGATTTGCGGAAGGGGTTGGGCGAACTGTATGGCGAGGACAAGCAGCGTGTGCGCGACTATAACGACGGTAAGCTTGCCAACCGCGACAGGGTGCTGGAGGCGTCGTACCATATCAACCGTTTGATGAGCAACGGTCGCATTCTGTATGGCGACCCCATCACGCGGATGGTGGAACGCATCGCCGACACGCTGCTCAAGGACTATCCCGATTTGCGTCGCGAGCTGCGCTTCTATACGGTGAAGAGCTCGTCGGTGAATGCTTTCGCCACAGGGCAGGGCATGATATTTGTCACCACAGGATTGGTGGCACAGGTGGAGAACGAGTCGCAGCTGGCTTATGTGGTCAGCCACGAGATAGTGCACTACTACCGCAAACATAATATGGAGGTGCTGACACGCCGCATTAAGACTAGTGACGACGAGGCGGAGCAGATGGCCAGCTTCTTGAAGTATCACAACCGCTCGCGCGAGATGGAGAACGAGGCGGACAGTTTGGGGTTGCGCCTCTTCTATATAGGCAGCGCCTACGACAAGCGGGTGACCGACGGCGTGTTCGACGTGCTGCAGTATGCTACGCTGCCGTTCGACGAGGTGCCGTTCGACACCTGCTATTTCAACTCGCCCTACTACCGCCTGCCCAGTCACTATTTCCTGAAGGAGGTGGCGGCCATCTCGTCGCGCGACGACTATCCCGACAGCCTCAGCACACACCCCAATATCAAGAAACGCCGCGCCCGCACGGGCGACATACTGTCGCACTACCAGGGGGGCAGCCAGTATGTGGTGACCACGCCGGAGGAGTTTGCGCAGCTGCGCGAGTTGGCCCGCTTTGAGTGCATCAGGCAGAATTTGATATATGCCAACTATACGCGGGCGTTCTACGACTGCTATGTGCTGGAACGGCAGTATCGGAACAATGCCTTTTTGGCGCGCTCGAAGGCGCAGGCGCTGTATGGCATAGCGATGTATAAGACCTATTACAACACCAACTCGATAGTGGGCAACTATAAGAGTCAGGAGGGCGAGATACAGCAGCTATACTACCTGTTTCGCCAGCTGACAGCGGAGGAGGCGACACTGCTGGCGGTGCGCGAGGTGTGGAAAACGATGCAGACTCACCCGGGCGACCCACAGCTGGAGGCAATGGGACGAGACTTGATGGTGGCACTGCGCGACAAGCACAGCCTGTCGCGTGCCTCGTTTGCCGCCACCTACGACACCGCCACCACAGTGCAGACGGAGGAAGGACAGGGAACATCGACAGCCAACCAAAAGTATGCCCGCATCCGTCAGAAACAGCAGCAGAGCCATATCGCCGACCAGTCGCGCTATGCCTTTACCGACTTTATGATGCAGAGCGGCGACTTCCGCAGGTGGATGGACAGCTGCTTGGACGCACCGGCTGAGAGCGACACTGCCGACCACCGCACCAAGGCGACACTGCTGTATGCTCCGCAGTATATAGTGGTGGAAAACAGCAAGGAGTCGGACGTGAAGTACCGCAAGAGCGACCGCATGGAGCAGGCGCTGGTGGGCAAGGTGCGCGAGGCCGCCAAAGCTGCGGGGATGCCGGTGGTGGACTTCTCCGACCCCGCTATGCGTAGCCATACCGACGCGGAGTTCTATAACGACTTTGTGGCAATCAACGAGTGGGCGAACGAGTTTTGGCAGAGCAAGGGCAATGTGCCGCTGAGCCTCTCTACCCAGCCGCTGATGAACGACTTGAACCAGCGCTATGATGCCGACAAGCTGAGCCTTAATATGGTGGTGAACAGCGAGTATAACCGCTTCGGGTCGCCCTATGCCATGGTGGTAGGTGCCATCGCGGCTCCTTCGTTCCCTATCTTTGCCTACGAGTATTTCGCCAATAGGGAGGCTACCGTTACACGCAATCTGCTGATAGATACCCGCAAGGCACGCATCATGAAAGACCAGGCAAAGCAGCACGACTATACCGACAGCAAGGATTTGGTGACCAACGATATCTATACCGCCTATCATTCGGCTTTCGCTTCTTCGACACCGGGGTTCCTCGGCCGCAGGCTGGCGGTCACAGCCCAGATGGGGATGGACTTCCCGGTGATGAATAAGATTTTTGAACGTTACCCGGAGCAGAATGTTGACCTGCGCCTCGGTGCCCTATTGGAGTTTGTGACAGCCCCGCGGCAGTCGCTGGCGTTGGGGGTGGACTACAATAAGACCACCTTCTATGTCACTAATGGCTATGTGACAGGCTCGTCATATAGGCCAGTGTCGGGTCATGTGTACGACACGCGCGTGCTGAGTGCGGCACTTTCGTATCGGTGGTATGTGAGCGATATGTTTGCACCGCTGGGGCCTTATCTGGGGGTGGGGGCGTATGTGAGCAAGATTGATTTGTTGCCGAAGGAGGAGCCGGTGTTGTGGAACTGGCTGGGCGATACGACGTATATGCGCTATGGCATTCAGCTAGAGGCGGGGCGCAACTATATGCTTGCCAATAAGGTGTTGCTTAATATCGGTTTGCGTTACTCTTTCACGATAGCCAACCCGTTCCATTACGAAAATTGGGAAAATATTATCATTACCGAACAGGATCGTAGGCATCATGCCGAGGTCAACGCCCTGCGGCAGATGAACGCCAACCTGTGGATGGCACAATTGGTGATACTGAATATTGGGGTAGGGCTTATGCCTTTTTGAAGTAAGAAGTAAGAGCTAAGAACTAAGAAGTTGAGAATTGAAAAATGAATATTTGAATTCGTTAATTTGTTACTTCGTGACGTTGTTTGGCTCGGCATAGCGAGCAAGCTCTCTCTGCTCTCACCTTGTACAACGTTAATTCGTAAATTCGTTAATCATTGATGCGCCAAAGACTAACACATTAACACATTCAC
>JAFWQP010000062.1 GCA_017509045.1 Bacteroidales bacterium | reverse complement strand
TTAGGGAAATCTAATTTTCTCCAAGATTTCTGGATTTCCGCCGTAGGCGGGGAGATGCATTTTACAGTTTTGAGGCAAGCTCTCAAAAGGGGTAAAATATCACCCGCTTCGCGAAATCGGGAAATCTTAGGGAAATCTAATTTTCTCCAAGATTTCTGGATTTCCGCCGTAGGCGGGGAGATGCATTTTACAGTTTTGAGGCAAGCTCTCAAAAGGGGTAAAATATCACCCGCTTCGCGAAATCGGGAAATCCTAGGGAAATCTAATTTTCTCCAAGATTTCTGGATTTCCGCCGCAGGCGGGGAGATAATTGCCCCCCAAAAACTAATCTCGCATGTGACCAAAGAGAGCCTCTTTTTGAAAAAAGAAGGTGTAAGTGGCATTTTTTTGCGAAAAAAGTTTGTTATGTCGTTATTCCGCATTATCTTTGCATTCGAAAACGGACGAGAGGAGTGTCACGTTTGATTGTCGGATGAGCCATAAATGGCTTGGGTGTCAGCTGGCGCTGACACGGCTTTGGCTCGGCCTCGAGAATATTTTCTATGACGCTCGCCTTGCGCCGTGTGGAAAAAATGAAAGATTAAGGAATGCAATATTTTTTGTTTGTCATCGTTATTGTTGCGTTATGTTGAAAAAGATACTTGTTTGCTGCCTGATGGCAGTTCTTGTCACCGCTACCGCGTGGGCGCAGGAGGACGAAAACGGCCTTACTGCCGCCCAATTGAGAGAAAAGGGCATCAATGCCGAGAAGATAGGTCTGCCGGAGTTGGCTGAACGTTATTACCGCCGCGCCTTGGAGAGCGCCGAGGGCGACCCCACGGGCGAGACGCATCGGCTGCTGGGCATACTGATGGAGCAGAAGGAATATTTCGACGAGGCTATCATGTTGCTAAACCAGAACAACACCTCGGAGGCGTTGGCGCATCAGGCCTACTGTCTGTTGCAGCTGCACGACCTCGACAGCGCGAGCCACTGTGCACAAAGAGCCATCGAGATGGACACTGCATCGGCATTGGCGAAGACGATGATGGCATACGTGGAGACGGAGCGCGACCAGCATATCAACGCCATTGCGTGGGCAAACCGCGCCCTGCGAAGCGACCCTAAGTTTGCCCGTGGGGAGAATGTGATGGGATACATACAGTATCGCAAAGGCAACCACACAGAGGCGATGCGGCATTTCAAGAAGGCGATACAGCTGGACAGCACTTTGGCGGATGCCTACTACAATTTGGGTACGCTGTACTGTATGCGCAACAGTCAGGAGATGGCTATCAAACTGTTGAAACAGGGTCTGCGCCGCAATCCTCGCAATATACGCCTCTACACTGCCCTTGCATACGCCTATCGTATGAGAGGCGACAACAACAAGGCTCTGGCGTGCTACAAGCAGATTTTGGAATACGACAGTCTGCACACTCCCACGCTCAATCGCATAGGTACCGTGTATTGCGGCGAAGGTCACTACGAGGAGGCTATAGCCTATCACAAGCGTGCCCTCAACATAAGGCCCAACGACGCGGTGGCGTACAAGTACATCGGCAAGGCCTATATCGACTGGGGCAAGTACGACAAGGCGATACAGAGCTTCATCCGTTCGACCGACTTGTGCAAGACCGACCCAGAGACCTATATGTATCTTGCCGAGCTTTACGGCAAGCAGAAGAAAGGCGAGCGCAAGCAACAGACGGCCTATAAGAAAGCCGCCCGACTGGGCAACAAAGATGCGCAGACGTGGCTGGTGAAACACGGAATATCGTGGTAAAATTGAAAATTGAAAATTGAAAATTAATAAGGCTAGGGGACTAATTATATGTATGTACCATACTCCACAAGCTCTCTTAATTTTTAAATTTTAATTTTTAATTTCCTTTTATGTCAGAAAAAATGCGTTACTTTGCAAAATTTTTCGCGCGTACAATAAATAATATATAATAAGGAAAAACAGAGACAAACATATATGAAAAACCTAGTGATTGTAGAGTCGCCTTCCAAGGCAAAAAAGATTGAAGAATTCCTTGGACCGGACTATGTAGTTAAGTCGAGCCAAGGCCATATCCGCGACTTGGCAAAGAAGGAGATGAGTATCGACATCGAGAACCAGTATGAGCCCGAGTACCAGATTACCGAGGACAAGCACAAGCTGGTGGCAGAACTGAAAAAGGCTGTGAAGGATGCCGATGTGGTGTGGCTTGCGTCTGATGAGGACCGCGAAGGAGAGGCCATCGCCTGGCATTTGCAGGAAACACTGAAGCTCAATCCCGAAAAGACTAAGCGTATCGTGTTTAACGAGATTACGAAGAACGCCATCCTCCACGCTATCGAAACGCCCCGCAGCATCGATATGGACTTGGTGGATGCGCAGCAGGCACGTCGTGTGCTGGACCGCCTGGTGGGCTACGAAATCAGCCCCATACTGTGGGCTAAGATTAAGCCTGCCCTGAGTGCCGGTCGTGTGCAGAGCGTGGCGGTGAGGCTGATAGTGGAGCGTGAAGAGGAGATTAAGAACTTTGTCAGCCACAACTATTTCAGAGTTACCGCCCAGTTCCACCCCGCCAGCGGGAAGATGCAGGTGGTGGCAGAGCTGAGCAGAAGGTTCGACACCGAAGAGGAGGCCGAGGCGTTTGTGAAGAGCTTGATAGGCTGTTCCTACAAGGTGCAGACCATCGACACCAAGCCCGCCAAGCGCACGCCAGCACCTCCGTTCACCACTTCGACCCTGCAACAGGAGGCAAGCCGCAAGTTGGGCTACAGCGTGGCCCGCACGATGCAGATAGCACAGCAGCTGTACGAGAACGGATTTATCACCTATATGCGTACCGACAGTGTGAATCTGAGCGACCTGGCGCTGAGCATGGCGAAGACCGAGATTACCAAGTTGTATGGCGAGAACTATGTGAAGACCCGTCGCTACCAGACCAAGACCAAAGGTGCACAGGAGGCGCACGAGGCTATCCGTCCCACCTATATGGAGAATGTGACCATCAATGCCGACGCTGCCCAGCGGAGACTGTATGAGCTGATATGGAAGCGTGCCATAGCCTCGCAGATGGCAGATGCCGAGATGGAGAAGACCATAGTGGAAATCAGCATCAGCGGCCACGAGGAGCGCTTTGTGTGCCAGGGCGAGCAGGTACGTTTCGATGGTTTCTTGAAGGTGTATATGGAGTCGACCGACGACGAGGTTGACGACAGTGCCGCCGAGCGTACCCTGCCCAAGGTGGTAGAGGGGATGCACCTGAACCTCGATGTTGCCGAAGCAACCGAACATCACACCCAGCACCCGCCCCGATACACAGAGGCAAGCCTGATTAAGAAGCTGGAGGAACTGGGCATTGGACGTCCTTCCACCTACGCTCCTACAATCAGCACCATATTAAAGCGCGAGTATGTCATCAAAGAAGACCGCGAACCCAAGGAGGTGGAATGCACCGCCATCGTACTGAAGGATGACACCCTGCACACCGAGAAGCGCATCGAGAAGGTGGGCGCCGAGAAGAGCAAGCTGTTCCCCACCGATATTGGAAGCGTAGTGAATGCCTTCTTGATGGAGCATTTTGCCGACATAGTGGACTACAACTTCACCGCCATGGTGGAGAAAGACTTTGACGATATTGCGGCAGGTAAAAAGCAGTGGCGCAAGGTGGTGGATAAGTTCTACGTGCCATTCCACAAGAATATCCGCCTCACCCAGCAGACCAGCCACCGCACTAGCGGCAGCCGTCTGATAGGCGTGGATCCCAAGACCGGACAAAACCTGTATGCCAAGATTGGGCGCTACGGCACATTGGTGCAATTGGGCGACACCTCCAACGACGAAAAGCCCAAGTTCGCCAGCATGAAGAAGGGACAGAGCATCGAAACCATCACCCTCGAAGAGGCTTTGGCGCTGTTTGAACTGCCCAGAACTGTGGGTCAGTTTGAGGGTCACGACGTGATTGTCAGCATTGGCAAGTTTGGTCCTTATGTGCGGTTGGACAATAAGTTCTATTCCCTCTCCAAGAACGACGACCCCTACGAAGTGGACATCGACCGCTGCATTGAGATTATCAAGAACAAGCGTGTTGCAGAGGCTGAGAAAGAGCGGCTGCGTGCCCTGTACCCACATGCCATTGGTGAGCATGAGGGAGAGACGGTAAGTTCCAATATTGGACGCTACGGCCCCTACCTCACCTATCGCAACGAGAATTTCCGCCTGCCTAAGAACGCCAACCCGCTGGAGATGACCATCGAAGAGGCTGTCGAAATAATAGAGAAAGCGGGCGAGAAGAAGCCCCGTGGCCGCAAAAAGAAGAGTGAGTGAGACTAAGCATCGTCATAGTCAACTACAACGTTAAGTACTTCCTTGAGCAGTGTTTGGAGTCGGTGTTCGGCTCCAAACATAATGTCGAGGTGTCTGACGGTAGCTCCTCCGATGCGATAGAGTTGGAGGTGTTTGTGGTGGACAATGCCTCGGTGGATGGCTCAGTGGAGATGGTGCGGGAGAAGTACCCCCAGGTGCACCTGATAGCCAACGACGACAATGTGGGTTTTGCCAAAGCGAACAATCAGGCGTTGCGCCTATGCACGGGCGACCTGATTCTGCTGCTCAATCCCGACACCGTGGTGGAGCACGACACCTTCAGCAAGTGCGTGGCGTTCTTTGCCTCGCATCCTGACTGTGGCGGGCTGGGTGTTAAGATGATTAATGGCGAAGGCACTTATTTGAAAGAGAGCAAGCGAGGCTTTCCTACCCCCGAGGCGGCTTTCTTTAAGATTAGCGGTCTTATACGCCTGTTTCCACACAGTCGGCGCATCGCCGCCTACTATATGGGACATCTCGACGACGAGGAGACCAACCCCATCGACATTCTCCCCGGCGCTTTCCTGATGATAAGCCGTGAGGCGTTGGACAAGGTGGGGCTGCTGGATGAGGCGTACTTTATGTACGGCGAGGATATCGACTTCTCGTGGCGCATCAAGCTGGCAGGATTTGAGAACTACTATTATCCCGATGCCCGCATCATCCACTATAAGGGCGAGAGCACCAAGCATGGCAGCATGAACTATGTGTATACGTTCTACAACGCTATGTCGATTTTTGTGCAGCATTATTTCTCAGGCACCCAGGCGCGATGGTTCAACCTGTTGCTGCACTTAGCTATTTGGGCGCGAGCCGGTATGGCGTGGTTGCGGAGGGTGCTGTTGGCGGTGGCGCTGCCGGTGCTGGACTGGGGGGTCGCCTTTGGTGGTTTTGTAGCGCTCAAACACCTATGGGCTACGCATTGGGCTTCTAATGCGGCATACTACCCACCGCAGTACACTTGGATTGTCATACCCGTGTATATACTTGTGCTGATGCTGTGCAGTTGGCTGTATGGCGGTTATGAGAAACCAGTCAGGCTGGGGCGTATCATCAAAGGTATGGCAATAGGCTGCGGATTGTTGCTGGTGTTTTACTCGCTGCTTGACGAGAGCCAACGCTATTCGCGGGTGCTGTTGCTGCTGGGATGCGGATGGACATTGGTGTCGTCGCTGGGCATCCGTGCGGTGCTAAGCCTGCTGCGAGTGCCGGGCTACGACCTTCGTCCCCGACGGGCTCGCACCTGCATCGTAGTGGGTGGCGAGGAAGAGTCGGAAAGGGTGACACAGCTGTACCGCTCGCTGGGCAGCACACGCATCGAGACCGTTACCGATACAGGTATCGACGTGAACCGGCTGTACGATACCATCCGTTACCATAATGCCGACGAGGTGGTGTTTTGCAGCAAAGACCTCCCCATACAGGATATCATCAGCACCATGACCGCATTGGGCAGCCTGTCGGGAAGACATAGGCAGGTGGAATACAAGATAGCACCCACAGACAGCAGTTTCATCATCGGCAGCAACAGCATCCACCGCACTGAAGACCTCTACACTGAGGAGCTGCGCACGATTGCCGACCCGCTGAACCGTCGCAACAAACGCCTTTTGGATGTGGGCAGTGCATTGTTGCTGATACTTCTCACACCCGTGCTGCTACCATTCCAGCGACACAGGCGCAGCTATCTCCCACACTGCTGGCAGGTGCTGATTGGCAAGAAGAGCTGGGTGGGTGTGGCCCATGCCGACACAAATCGCGAGAAGAGCCCATCCGCCATACGCGACGGCATCTTTGCCCCCGAGGATGCGCTGACAAGACGCTCGTCAGCCCTCAGCCCTGAGCTGAAACAACGGCTGCATTTGCGCTATCTGCGTAACTACAAACTGACTACTGACTTGCAAATACTTTTTATGAATATCTTTAGAATTTAAATGGTTTTGAGGGATTTCAATTATATGAAGCATACACTTGCATTACTGATATTGGGTCTAATGGTTGCTGCCACACCGTTGCGGGCGCAGCGCTTCCATGCCTACGGCTTGGGTGGGGCTATCACCTCGCAGGTGGAGGGCGACGAGCTGAAAGGCTTTAAGCACTGGGGTCTGACAGGAGGCGTAGGTGCTTTTGTCGACCTCGACGACAACGACAGGTGGAACCTCGCTATTGAGACCGACTACTCATGTCGCGGTATTTATAACAATCGGCATAACTCAGAGAACCTCTATAACATCAGGCTTAACCTCCATTATGTCGACATTCCGCTTACCCTTTTCTTCCACGACCCTTACGGCGGATTGCGAATCGGGGTAGGACTGGTGTATAGCCGCCTGCTGAGTCAGCCACACGATACTGTAACGTATAATCCACGCTACTTTGTACCCGACACGACCGACATGAGTTTTCTCAAAAACGATTTGGCTCCGGCGGTGGAGTTTCGATTTAATGTGTGGAAGGGGTTGCAGTTTAGCGTTCGTTACCAATATTCTATCATCCCCATCAAGCGCGACTGGCATTACGAGTTTGCGGGCAAGACGGGCTCTAACAATTTCTATGGTTCTTCGGTCGCATTCAGATTGTTATGGCAGTTTGGCGAAGAAAACTCGCACAACTATTCTAAAAAAGCAAAACGCAGACGATGAAAAAGGCACTCTTTCCGGGTTCGTTCGACCCGTTCACCCTTGGGCATGAGGCGATAGTGCGCCGTGCTCTTGCCCTGTTCGACAAGATATATATTGCTGTGGGGGTGAATACCGACAAGCATTATATGTTTACCCCAGAGCAGCGCCTCGACCGCATAAGGGCATTCTTTCCCGACGACTCCCGTGTAGAGGTGGTGACATATAGCGATATGACGGTCGACCTGTGCCGCAGACTGGGTGTGCAATTCATCTTGCGCGGCATTCGCAATGCCGAGGACTTTGCATACGAGCAGACTGTGGCTGCCGTGAATCACACGCTCGACCCTACCATCGACACCGTTATCCTCCTCTCCGACACCGAACACCAAGACATTAGTTCTACCCTAGAACGCGAACGTCTGGCCCATCAAAAAAGTTGAAAGTGTTAATTCGTAAATTTGTAAACTTGAATTCGTAAATTTGTTAATTTGTAAATTCGTAAATCATTGATGCGCCAAGGACTAACACATTCAAGAATTCACACATTAACACACTCAAAAAAGACTAACACATTAACACATTCACACGTTAACACATTCAAGAAATCACCTTCATATTTCTTACTTCATTAAAATTCCCTTTTCCCATCAGCTATAGCAGTTCCATATTAGACACGAACATCTCATACCTAAAAGGTGTGGGACCCACCAAGGCGGACATTCTTGCCAAGGAGTTCGACATACGCACTTACGGCGACTTGCTTCATTATTTCCCATTTCGGATTGTGGATCGGTCGCACGTGAGTACCATCGACAACTTCAACGGTGATGAGCCCTATCTGGTGTTTCGTGGACGTATCAGCGACCTGCACACCGTCACCTCAGGCCGTTCCACCAGGCTGGAGGCCTCCTTCACCGACGGGACGGGAATGATGGTACTGGTGTGGTTTCAGGGACTGAAATGGATTAAGGAGAGTCTCAAGCCCGGCACTATCTACAATGTGATGGGCAAGCCGACGCTGTTTGGCACTACCTTGCAGATGGTGCATCCCGACCTCGAGGCTTCGACACTCTACGACGAGCGACCCACCCATGCCTTCCTGCCTGTTTATCGCACTACCGAGAAGGCCAAAAATCGCGGTCTTGGCACCAAGGCGATAGCCCGCATCACTAGCACCCTGATGCAGCACGTTCCCCAGCGTCTGCCCGAGACGCTGCCTGGCGCATTGCTGCAAAAATACCATCTGATGGATCGCAGCACAGCACTCCGCTATATGCACTACCCCAACACGATGCAGGAATGGCAACGTGCACTGCTGCGCGAGAAGTTTGAGGAGCTGTTTTATCACCAGCTCGAATATCAATACAGCCGCACGGCTCGTCGCCGCCATTCTGTGGGGCGTGTTTTTGGTATTGTGGGCAGCCGTTTTTCTAACTTCTATAACAATTACCTTCCCTTCCCCCTTACGGGAGCCCAGAAACGAGTCATCAAAGAGATTCGTGCCGATATGCGCAGCGGGCGACAAATGAACCGTCTGCTGCAGGGCGATGTGGGTAGTGGCAAGACACTTGTGGCGCTGCTCACCATCCTTATCGCGCTCGACAACGACTGTCAGGCCTGTCTTATGGCGCCTACAGAGATACTCGCCACACAACACTTTGCCAACTTCCAAAAACTGCTGGCCGAGCAAGGCATAGTGGTGGAACTGCTGGTGGGGTCGCTCCGTGCCAGTCAAAAGAAAAAGATTAAGCAACGTCTTGCGGCGGGCGAGATAGACATACTGATTGGTACACATGCGCTGATAGAGCCCGATGTTCAGTTTGGGCGGCTGGGCTATGTGGTGATTGACGAGCAGCATCGCTTTGGCGTGGAGCAGCGTTCCAAGCTATGGGGCAAAAGCGACATACCTCCCCATATCCTTGTGATGACTGCCACGCCCATCCCTCGCACGCTTGCTATGACGCTGTATGCCGACCTCGACTGCTCCATCATCGACGAGTTGCCCCCGGGCCGGCAGCCAGTTATCACCACCCACGGCACCGACGCCAAGCGTGCACTGCTGTTTCAGTTTATGCGGAAAGAGATAGCAAAAGGCAGGCAGATATATGTGGTCTACCCGTTGATTAAGGAAAGTGAGAAGATGGACCTCAAAGACCTTATGGACGGCTATGAGAGCATATCGCGCAGCTTTCCCCAGCCCGAGTACCAGCTCAGCATCGTTCACGGTCAGATGCCTGCCGATGCAAAAGCCTACGAAATGGACCGTTTCAAGCGGGGCGAAACCAACATTATGGTCTCCACCACCGTCATCGAGGTGGGCGTAGATGTGCCCAACGCCACCGTTATGGTCATCGAGAATGCCGAACGTTTCGGACTTAGCCAGCTCCACCAGCTGCGTGGTCGCGTGGGTCGTGGTGGCGGGCAGTCCTACTGCATACTGATGACCAAGGACGACCTGAGCCATACCAGCCAACAACGCATACAAACCATGTGCAGCACCACCGACGGCTTTGCCATTGCCGAAGCCGACTTGCGGCTGCGAGGGCCCGGCGACCTGCAAGGATTGCAACAGAGCGGTATGCTCGACCTTAGGGTTGCCGACCTGGTGGACGACGAACCCCTAGTTTGCACCACTCGCGACGAGGTGCACGACCTCCTTGAAAGAGACCCAGACCTACAACTTCCTGAGAACAACATTCTACGACAACATATATTGAACAACAACCATCCCCAGTGGGACAAAATCAGCTAAAAAGTAAATTTTTAATTCGTTAATTTGTAGACTTGAATTCGTAAATTCGTTAATTTGTAAATTCGTAAATCATTGATGCGCCAAGGACTAACACATTAACACATTAACTCATTAACACATTCAAAAAAAGACTAACACATTAACACGTTAACACGTTAACACATTCTTTTAACCTATAACTAGACAAAGTGCAACTCAAAGCCTTACCATCAGCCTCTCTCTCCTCTGGCGAACTGAAACTCTACGCCTATCCCGACAATATGCCCGACACGCCTGTGGGGTGTGTAGAATTATACAGCTACGACCCTGTCAACCGCCGTGCCGCCGTGGGTATCGTTGTTTCCAACGAGTATCGCCGACAAGGATTCGGCACCGCCATGGTGCAGGCACTCACACAATTCTGCCTTAACAACACCTCGCTACACCAAGTCTATGCCGACATTGCTGCCACCAACACGCCCAGTATTCAAATCTTCCAGCGGGCAGGCTATCAGCACTGCGCCACCTTGCGCGACTGGGTGGTGCGTTCCAACCATTATGTCGACACCTATCGTTATCAACTAATACTCAACTAAGCCATGAAACGTATCCGTGTTATTATCATTACCATCTGTTTCTTGCTAGCACTGGCTGTCGGAATTGGTATTGGCATCTTCCACCAGCGTGTTGCCGTCACCGACACTGTCCGCATCTACATCCCCTCCGATGCCAACTACCAGGCACTCTGCGACACCCTCGACACTCACCGCTGCCTACAGCCCCATGCCCTGTTCAACACGCTGGCACATCTCCGGGGGCTGCCACAAAACATCAAGCCAGGCAGCTATCGCATAACCCCTAATATGCGAATCATCTCGCTGGTGCAAAAACTCTACACCGGTGGCCAAGACCCCATCCGTATCACCATCAACAAGCATCGCACCCTCGACGGGCTTTGTCAGTTCCTCGGATCCAAACTCCAGTTCGATTCCGATAGTCTGCTTGCCTTACTCACCGATTCTGCTTTCTGCTCCCAATACGGCTTCACCCCCCAAACCGTCATCGGCCTCTTTCCTCAGAACACCTACGAGCTATATTGGACAACCACCCCTGTGGGTGTTGTGGAACGTATGAATACCGAAAACGAACGTTTTTGGCGCGAGCGTGACAACCAGCTTTCCACCTTAGGCCTTACACGCAACCAAGTGCTTACCATTGCCTCCATCGTCGAGGAAGAGACCAACTGCAACGATGAGAAGCCCGACATTGCTTCCGTCTACCTCAACCGCTATCGCATCGGAATGCCACTGCAGGCTGACCCCACCGTAAAATATGCCGTAGGCGATTTCACCATTCGTCGCATCAAAGGCGAGATGCTCAAGACCGAAAGCCCCTACAACACCTATCTCCATGCGGGTATTCCTCCGGGGCCCATCTGCATCCCCTCAGCCGCCTCTGTCGATGCTGTCCTTAAAAACAAACCGACAAACTATCTATATTTCTGTGCCAAAGAAGATTTTAGTGGGCGACACAATTTTGCAACCACCCCAGAGGAGCATATCGCCAATGCCCGTAAATTCCACAAAGCACTGAATGATAGGAATATTCATTAGTCCTTCCGAAAACCTTTGTCTAAACGGACCTTATTTGGACAAAATCCACCCACCAATCATCCCAATTGCCTAACCTTCGATACTTGGTTGGTGATAAATAACGTCCACTAAATCAATGATAACTGAGCTGGTCTGCTTTTTTTTCTTGTCAATTCCAAAAAAAGTAGTACTTTTGCAATTGGGTAAGTCTTATACGACCAGCTCCCATTGAATCCCCCAGGGTAGGAATACAGCAAGGGTGTTTGGTTGTAGCGGTGCGATATAAACAGCTTACCCTTTTTTTGTGTGCCTATGTCAACTACCATTATTCTAGCCTACGCCCTCATCATTGTGGGCATCGTTATTTGGGTTGCCCTTATTCCGGGGAAACGTCATGTTGGTCCCAAGACCATGAACTACATCACCATTTTTGGTGGTGCCTTCTTGTTTGCCTCCTGTTTCATCAATCTCGTCCCCCACATGTTCCTTGGCGACGAGCCCTTCCGCTTCGTCACACCCAACATCCACTTCAAGATTGCCGCTGCTGTCATGCTGGGATTCCTCATACAGCTGTTGCTTGAGCAGCTCACCAAAGGGGCCGAACATGGCCACAACCACTGTCCTTGCTGCGAGGAGGAAAAGGAAGCCGCAGAACATCATCACGAGCATCATCACCATACTGGCCATTGCCACAACACCTCTGTCCATCCCGTTGCAGGGCTGTTGATAGGTCTCAGCATCCACGCTTTCTTAGAAGGTATGCCTATGGTTGACCTCGATGGCGACATCCACCAGGGGCTTCTCTATGGTATCGTGCTCCACAATATCCCCATCGCTCTGGTTATGGTAGGATTGTTCATGCATAATGGCTACAGCTTTTGGAAAAGTTTCTTGCTGCTTGCCATCTTTGCTGTGATGACCCCCCTTGGCTCACTCTGCAACCTTTATCTCATGCCACAAAACGAGGTGCTGCAAAGCCTCTTGATGGGCGTTGTCGTAGGCATACTGCTCCACGTGTCGGTGAGCATCCTATTCGACCACGACCACAACAATTTCTCTTGGGGCAAATTCGCCCTTATCTTAGTCGCTTTCATTGCAGCCTACTTCACCCCTGGCTGCCCCGAAATCTACCCCATGTTCTAAACAACTTTTTATTTTTTACCTTTTAGTTTTTAGTTTAAAATGACCACCGCCGAAACCATCAAAGACCTCATAAGCCGCAAGGATGCCTTGCATCGCTATCTTAATATTGACACCCTTAAAACGCAAATCGCCGAAGAAGAACAAAAGACCGAAGCCCCCGATTTCTGGAACGACCCCAAGGAGGCTCAGAAGGTGATGAAAACCATTCAGACCAAGAAGTCGTGGGTCAACGCCTTCAACGAAGTGGAGAGCAGCTGTGGTGACCTTCAGGTGCTGGGCGAGTTCTTCGACAGTGGAGATGCCACCGAGGATGAGGTTATTGAGCAAATCAACATCACCCAGCCTCTCGTCGAAGCCCTTGAATTGAAGAACATGCTGCAGGGCGAGAGCGACCGCTTCGATGCTGTCCTTTCCATCAATGCTGGTGCGGGCGGCGTGGAGGCACAGGACTGGGCAGAGATGCTCATGCGTATGTATATCCGCTATGCCGAGACCCACCACTACCGCGTGGCCATTTCCAACAGCCTCGACGGCGAAGGTGCCGGCATCAAAAGTGTCACCATGCAAATTGAGGGCGAATATGCCTTTGGCTACCTCAAGAGCGAGACCGGTGTGCACCGTCTGGTACGCGTCAGCCCCTTCAACGCACAAGGCAAGCGCATGACCTCCTTCGCCTCTGTCAGCGTCACCCCTCTTGTCGACGATACCATTGAAGTAGTGGTCGATATGTCGCGCCTGTCGTGGGACACCTTCCGCAGCGGTGGCGCGGGCGGACAGAACGTCAACAAGGTAGAGAGCGGTGTGCGCCTGCGTTACCAGTACAAAGACCCCTACACTGGCGCCGAAGAGGAAATCCTCATCGAAAACACCGAAACACGCGACCAGCCCAAGAACAAGGAGAACGCCATGCGCCTACTCCGCTCCCAGCTCTACGAGCGCGAACTTCAGCACCGCATGGAAGAACAGGCCAAAATCAAAGCCAGCCAAAAAAAGATTGAGTGGGGCAGCCAGATTCGCAGCTACGTCTTCGACGACCGCCGTGTCAAAGACCACCGCACCAACTACCAGACTGCCGATGTCGCCGGTGTCATGGATGGCAAAATCGACAACTTTATCAAAGCCTACCTTATGCAGTTCGGCAATAACGCTTAACAAATTGAAAAGTGAAAATTGAAATTGGCCGCCGCACTCAAACTATTGTCCACCTTTCACCTTTCACCTTTCAATTCACAATTCTCAATTCAAAATGATACGCCCTTCCACCCTCGACGACCTACCTCTCATCATGGCGATGCTCGACCACTCGCGCAGTATCATGCGAGCCAATGGCAACACCACCCAGTGGAACGGCTACCCCACCCAGGCGACCATACGCAATGATATTGCCAGTGGCATCAGTTTCGTGGTCACAAACCCCGACGGCAACGCCATCGGCTGTTTCACCTTGCTCGACCAGTCAGAACCTACCTACGCCTACATCGAAGACGGTCTCTGGCTCGACGATACCACACCCTACCGCACCATCCACCGCCTAGCCTGTGCCCCCGACACACATGGTGTTGCTCGGCAAGTCTTTTGTTGGAGCGAAACACAATGCGCATCCATCCGTGTCGACACCCATAGCGACAACCACATCATGCGCCACATCATCCAGCAACAGGGCTACACCTACTGCGGCATCGTCTATATGACCGACGGCACACCTCGCGAAGCCTATCAGAAGATGACCTACCCCATGGTGCGCCCAGAGCTGAAAGCCTATGTCGAACAGAGAATATTGCCCCAGCATCTCCAATTCGATGATGCCCACCACCCCGACCATATCCTGCGTGTTATGGCTCAAAGCATGGAACTGGCGCAGCACTACCCCCAGCTCAACAAAGAAATGGTCTACACCATTGCAGTCTTCCACGACATCGGTGTCTGCGAAGGTCGCGAGCTACACCACCTCGTTTCTGGTCGAATCATCCGTCAAAACACCGACCTCCTACAATGGTTCTCTCCCGACCAGATAGAAACCATGGCTCAGGCCGCTGAAGACCACCGAGCCTCTGCCACCCAATCCCCACGCAGCCTCTACGGCATGATTGTTGCCGAAGCCGACCGCGACATAGAGCCTCTCTCTATCCTCCGTCGCACTGTCCAATATGGCCTATCCTATTACCCCCAGCTCGATAAAGAGGGACATTGGCAACGAACCCTTCAGCATCTCGAAGAAAAATACTCTCCCAACGGCTATCTCAAACTATTCATTCCTCAGTCGCGCAATAAGAGCCAAATGATAGCATTGCAAGCCCTCATAGCCGACACAGCCCGATTAAGAACCTTCTTCGACCAAATCTATTCACAAGAGACCCTATCCAATCCACAATGAATACCACACTAATCATCCTAGCCATCCTCCTTGCCCTCGTCGGCATCGCAGGCTCCATCATCCCCGGCATCGCAGGACCTCCCTTCAGTTGGCTGGCACTGCTGCTGCTCAACTTCACCACTGCCGCTGACTACACTCCCCTCTTCCTTATCGCCACAGCCGCTGTCGCCGCAGTCATCACCGTACTAGACTACATCGTCCCCTCCCTCAGCACCAAACGTCACGGAGGTAGCAAGGCCGGTGTTTGGGGCTGCAACATAGGTCTTATCGTTAGCATCATTGGGCTGCCTTTCGGTCCCACAGGCATCCTCGGTGTTATCTTCTGGCCCTTCATCGGTGCCTTTGCAGGCGAGCTCCTCAGCGGAAAGCAAAGCCGCGACGCCCTCCGTGCAGCATGGGGAGCCTTCCTCGGCTTCCTCACCGGCACCGGCCTCAAACTCGCCTACGCCATCTTTGCCGCCATCGTCCTCACCCGCGACCTCATCAACTAATTCGATAGGTTGGCTATTTCCATAGTGAGAAAGCCGTTGCTCATAGACCACCCAAATTGCAATTTTTTTTTTGGAATATGTTTTTTTTGGCACATCCAATAAACGGATAGGTGATGCTGTGGTCTGTTTCATCCCTTTTTGGGTACGCCTTGCCTCCACTCTTAGGAGCGAAGGCAGAGTGGAGGCAGAGCGAAGGCAGAGCGAAGGCAGAGCGAAGGCATGATGTGTCCGCTGTCTGTTATAATTATACCGAAAAAGCCAAAAAACAGGGTGCCACTTTTGAAAAAAAAGGTGGCATAACGTTGCAAAAAGCGAGTGCAAAGAAAGTTCACTTTCTTTGCCGAGCTAATGCGACGTCACGAAGTAATGTGGCACCTGATGACAATAACAATAACAATAGGTAGAGACCACTGCTCCATCTCAGTTCACACCCTAGTTCACAGTTTGCAAGGCAAACGCGATGACTGACAACTATATACGTTCAAGTGTGAACTGTGAACTGTGAATTGCAATGAATTTTGGTTTTTTGAGAGGTATATATTATGGTATTATTAATATAATTAATTAATAATTAATAATTTATATAATTGGTTAGCTGCATTGTGGAAAAAACATATGCAATTCACAGTTCACAGTTCACACTTTTTTTCGAGGTTTTGATAAAGATAACAATAACAATAGGGATGAGACCACAGTTCACACCCTATTTCACATTCCATTTCACAAATTGCAAAACAAACACAATGACCGACAGCTACATACGTACTAATGTGAAATGTGAAATGTGAAATGCAATGATTTTTGGTTTTTTGGGTAGGTATATAATATGGTATAATTAATATAATTAATTAATAATTAATAATTTATATAATAAATTGCTCGAATTGAG
>JAFWQP010000061.1 GCA_017509045.1 Bacteroidales bacterium | reverse complement strand
TTGTTGTGATGGTATTTCTTTTTACGTGTGTTCTCACCTACACTTCCGCTACTCTTACGAGGTCTTAATCCTTGTTGTGATGGTATTTCTTTTTACACAGTTGGGGGTACTATGTTGCCTCCTTCTGGTTGTCTTAATCCTTGTTGTGATGGTATTTCTTTTTACTGCCGATGATTATGACCTTAGCCTTCTTGTGGGGGTCTTAATCCTTGTTGTGATGGTATTTCTTTTTACAAAGTTTTAAGTCTACTGACGACGCCACAGGTCGTGTCTTAATCCTTGTTGTGATGGTATTTCTTTTTACTCCACTACAATATAGGAACCCCCCTAACTGTGACGTCTTAATCCTTGTTGTGATGGTATTTCTTTTTACCCGCGTGTGGGGCACCAATACGGTGACCTATGTGGTGTCTTAATCCTTGTTGTGATGGTATTTCTTTTTACTTGCATATCGGGTATAATAGCCCGAATTATTGCGTCTTAATCCTTGTTGTGATGGTATTTCTTTTTACACTTTGATTATCAAAAGTGTATCGATTTATCTGTTTTGTGTTTTTCATGGGGCCATTGTGTCAATGTCCTCTTGTGTTACTGGTTAGGAGTATCACCTCATATTTTTCGCAAAAGTACGATTTTTTTCTTACATATTGGTGTTTTTTTTATTAATAAATAGTTAATTATTTGCTATTGGCGCTGATTATTAGATGGATGCATTTTTCGCAAGAGAAATGCCTCAACACTTGTTTTTCCTCATTCTCGAACTTTTTTCATCCGCTATTTTGTAATTTGATGGTTTTGAATGCTATTTTTTTACTGTTCGGATCTGATTTTCGCAAGAGTCGTGGTTTGGAGGTGAGTTTATTCAACTTTCGAAGATGAGGGATTGTCGCGTGGAGGTCTGTTTTATGTCAACAGGTTGATTTTGATTTGTTTGTTGTAGAATTGTTTTTTCGCAAATGTTTTTTGTGTTTCGGTGTTAGAAGTGATAAAGTGGTCGTCAATGATAATGAGTGCGTTATTCTATATTGTGTTGTTGCAAAAAGGTCGAGGTAACAAGGTAACAAAGTAACGTTGTATAAGGTGAGAGCAGAGAGAGCTTGCTCGCTATGCCGAGCCAAACAACGTCACAAAGTAACGTTGTATAAGGTGAGAGCAGAGAGAGCTTGCTCTCTATGCCGAGCCAAACAACGTCACGAAGTAACATTTTGGGCGTATATACTTGAATATTAGGTGTGTAACCATTGGAAAAATGTTACCTTTGGCAAAATGGAGGTAACATTTCGTGGCGCGAGGGTGATGCAAGTAGTCGTCAGTAGAGACTCGATAAGTCCCCTGGAAAAAGTCAAAATGTTACTTGCTTTCGGAAATTGTTATTGCTATACGCTTGACTATCAGTATATGGTGATGAATGACCAGTTTGGGTTTAAACGCCGATATATTCAAGGCGACCACTAAATATTTATTTTTTTGACGAACACGAATGACACGAATGACACGAATAATAATTCGTTACATACTGTGACATTGCTTTGGCTCGGCAGAAAAAGCGAGCTTTCTCTGCTCTCGCTTTGAGCAATGTTACATCCTGTGACATTGCTTTGGCTCGGCAGAAAAAGCGAGCTTTCTCTGCTCTCGCTTTGAGCAATGTTTGATTAGTGAGATTCGTGTTCAGAATTAATTGTTGGAGGTGACCTCAAGCATTCTTCTCAATACCTCTTTTAAAAAGCGCCAGCTATTTTTCAATTTTTACTTTTCATTTTTTTTAAACCCAAATCGGTCATTAGGGTTTATGGCAGATTAGCATTTGTTATGTTCCATGACGTTACTTGGTCTCGGTATAGAAAGCGAGCTTTCTCTGCTCTCGTCTTTCGTAACGACTCGAGCAGATTGGCCTCATCGCTGGCGAAGGCGTAGCGAGCTACGGCGAGACAGGGATGTGGACAAGATGCCAAAAGAAATGCTGATATGGCATAAAGAGACCTAAAAAATAGAGAAAGGATATAAAAAGTCGGCCTAATGACCGAATTGGGTTAAACTCTTTGTTGTTTTGGGGTGTGTTCCAGTGCTGGAATCGCGAATTTCGATTTCAGGTCAGGTCTTAAGGGTTCTTCCGACAGATGGATAAGTGCTGCGGGAGGTAGGGTGTAATGAGTTTATTGGCAGGCTATTGCTTGTATCGTGGTCGATTATAGGGCAACAACAATAGGGTTTTGCTAGTTCCGAGCATTTATATACAAAAGGGGTGAAAAGTCTGTTTTTTCTGTCGTTTCGAAGCGTTTTTGTGGTTATTTCGGGCGAAAAGTGCGTCACTCGTGCCCTTTTCTTATAAGGTTTTTCGTGTTTTTTTTGATGGTTTATCCCTACAAACGGAGTAAAATCGGCTCCTCAGAGGGGGTAAAAACAAGCGTTTCGGGAGGGGCATAATGACTATGTGAAGTTGCGAAAGTGAGTACAAATAGCGGATATTCAAAATATTAGATAAATTAAAACTATCGAGGTTGTCATTAATTGTCATTTGTCATCTTGTCATTAAGGAGTGTGGGTTGTCATTTAAGCCCATATAAATATATAATTATTTCTTTATTAATATATTAGCTATTTTACCCCCCATTTCCGAATTTCTTAATGACAAGATGACAAGATGACAAGATGACAAGATGACAATGATGACAACAGTATGACCCAATTTGCAATTACCATAGTCGGTTTCTACATTCATTTTTCTCAAAGGTGGTACCCTGTTTTTTGCTTTATAAAACACATTTTTTGACAAGCTAATCAGTTTAACTAGCAAAAATCTGTCAAGCGATTTCAGGAAAACACACATCCTCTCTGGGTTCGTTCTGCCTTCGTTCTGGGTTCGTTCTGCCTTCGTTCTGGGTTCGTTCTGCCTTCGTTCTGCCTTCGTTCTGGGTTCGCTCTGGGTTCGCTCCTAGAGGCGAGCAAAAAACGACTCCATAAAGGCTCCACATAGGGGGCATAATGGGATTATTCAACCCAAATCGGTCATTAGATTTTATGACAGAGTGGTATTTGTTTCGAGAAGATTGTTGGCGAAACCAGCGAAGGCGTAGCGGGCTACGACGAGATGGGTTCGTCGACAAGATTCCGGAAGAAGTGCCACTATGTCATGAAAAGGACAAAAAAGACGACGATTTGTGTGCTTTCCGTTCTAATGACCGATTTGGGTTCAAGGGTAGGGGATGGGTTTTTGATAGATACGGTAGGGGCAGCAAAACACGAAAAACTAAAACTTATTGATTTTTATTGATTGTCCATTTGGATGAAAATGTCTAAATGCTTTAATTACTGCTTACTAGAGTTTGACTTAAAAAGAGCCAAAATTGTCAAAGTTTTATAGTGTGAAGCGCCCATAAAACAAATGCCGCTAATGCAACTCGCTGATTAGTAATATGCTGTTATTTTAAAACCAAGCAATCTGCTACAGTGCTACAGTTGCTACAGTTCGTTTTACCGTAATCGAAACCATAAAATATAAATTATATCTATATATCAATATATTAATATATATAGATATATAGATATAAAATTTCTTTTTGAAAAATGGAACTCCATAATTTGAACTGTAGCAACTGTAGCACTGTAGCGCATCAGGCAGCACCCCGTAGCGAAATGGGTTCGGAATGAGGTGTGTATGTCGGCTGAGGCGGCTTCAGTGTTGAAGTCACCATCTCTGTATAATCTAAAGGGGGGGGCTATTTATCAAGTATTTGAGAATTAGAGGTTTTTGTAGATTATGTGTTTGCAATATATTGATATCCAAGAGGGTAACGAAACGTTACCCCCTACGATAACGGGCTGCAGGGTTTTGCTTTTCGGGTTGGTGCTGGTGGTGGCTATGGTGCAGCAGCAGATTCGTCGGATTGGCGGTGTATTGCTACTCGCGATGATGAGGTGCGGGCGATGGGCGACCTATGCCGATGAAAGTTGTGAAATCCAAATAGTGTTTATCTCAAAAAAAATGTGTATATTTGCAAAAGTAAATGTTGTGGCGTTGTGCTGCAAAGAACTGAATAATAATAAAATAAATATAAATAATATGAAACAACTTATCGAGTGCGTGCCCAATATCAGCGAGGGACGCGACATGAATATCATTAATCAGGTAACCGCCGAGATTGAGAAGGTGGAGGGCGTGAAATTGTTGGATGTCGACCCCGGTCAGACTACTAACCGCACGGTGATTACCTTTGTGGGCGAGCCCGAGCAGGCTTGCGAAGCCGCTTTCCGCGTGGTGCAGAAGGCTGCCGAACTGATTGATATGCGCAACCATCACGGTGCCCACCCCCGTCAGGGTGCTACCGATGTGTGCCCGCTTATCCCGGTGAGCAATATCACGATGGAAGAGGTGGTGGAGTATGCCCATAAGCTGGGCAAGCGTCTGGGTGAGGAGCTGAATATCCCCATCTATTGCTACGAGAACGCCGCTTTCCAGCCCAAACGTCGCAATCTGGCTTATTGCCGCACGGGCGAATATGAGAGCCTCAGCAGCCGTCTGGGTAGCGAGGAGTGGAAGCCCGACTTCGGTCCCAACGAGTGGAACGACCATGTGGCACAGACAGGCGCCACGCAGGTGGGTGCCCGCGATTTCTTGGTGGCTATCAACTATAATCTGAATACCACCAGCACACGTCGCGCCAACGCTGTGGCTTTCGACGTGCGCGAGAAGGGCCGTCCGCAGCGCGAGGGTGGCAAGCCCAGCGGCAAGATTATGAAGGACGAGAAGGGCAACACCATCATGATTCCCGGCACGCTGAAGGGCACCAAGGCCATCGGCTGGTATATCGAGGACTACGGCATCGCGCAGGTGTCGATGAACATCACCAGCATCAAGGTGGCTCCCGTGCATCTCTGTTTCGACGAGGTGTGCCGCTGCGCCGCCAACCGCGGATTGCGTGTGACCGGTTGTGAGATCGTGGGTTTGATTCCCAAGAGCGTGCTGATTGACGCGGGCAAATACTATCTTGCCAAGCAGCAGCGCAGCCTCGGCGTGAGCGAGGACGAGATAATGAAGGTGGCCATCAAGAGCATGGGCTTGGACGACCTGAAGCCCTTCGACCCGAAGGAGAAGGTCATCGAGTTCCTTATCGAGGACCACAGCCAGAAGAAGCTGGTGGACCTGACCTGTACGGGCTTCTGCGACGAGACGGCTAGCGAGAGCCCCGCCCCCGGCGGCGGCAGCGTGAGCGCCTATATGGGTGCGCTGGCAGCATCGTTGGGCACGATGGTCGCCAACCTGACGGGTGGTAAGGCCGCCTACGACGACGAGTGGGAGAAGTTCAGCGATGTGGCTGTGAAGGGTCAGGCATTGAAGACCGAGCTGCTGCACTTGGTGGACGAGGATACCAACGCCTTCAATAAGATTATGAACGCCTTCGGCCTGCCTAAGAAGACCGACGAGGAGAAGGCTGCCCGCACGGCTGCCATCCAGGAGGCTACCAAGTTTGCCACCGATGTGCCGTTCCACACGATGCAGAAGAGCTTCGAGGCTTTCGAGGTGTGCCGCGCTATGGTGGAATGGGGCAACCCCGCCAGCGTGACCGACGGCGGCGTGGGCGCATTGGCAGCCCGCAGCGCCGTGATGGGTGCTCATCTGAATGTGAAAATCAACGCCAGCTCGCTGAAGGACGAGTCTTTCAAGAAAGACATCCTGGCTAAGGCTGCCGACCTTGAGGCTCGCGCCATTGAGCAAGAGGCCGAGATTATCAAGCTCGTCAACGAGAAGATAGGACTCTAAAGAAGTAAGAGGTAAGAGGTAAGAACTAAGAAGTAAAATACTTCTTGGTCCTTGCCTCTCCTTATTTCATATTGCGATGGATAGGGAAGAGATAATACAGGAGCTTGAGCGGCAACGGAAGCTGCTGCTTAATTACGAAGAGCTGGAGGTGGACATGGAGGACGATGCCGCCTACATTGCCCGCGGCAACGGCTTCTGTGATGCCAAATACAGCGAAGACTTCCTCCAAGGCCAAGCCGACAAGATAAGGGCACGCATCGCCGAGTTGGAAAAGAAATTATAGAGAAAATGACAACAACGACTGCTTTACAAACACAATTCGCTACACTGGCCATTGGAGCTACGGCGCAGCGAATGGGCATTACAGCCACAGAACTGTTCAACCGCTTGAAAAGTCATGGTTTGGTAAGTCGATTGTTGTTCGATTGCTACGACACGCTACATGCCGAGAGTATTGATGGTGTCGTATGGAACGTGCAAGAAGCATTGCGCAATTGGGAGGCGAAAGATTTGGGAAAAGGAGGTGCACAATGATACTCTATCACGGTTCGTTTATCAGTGTGCCCAACCCTCTGACGGGCGTAGGTCGCAGAGAGTTGGACTTTGGGCCAGGTTTCTATGTAACCCGCATATATGAGCAAGCCATACGGTGGGCACGTCGTGTGTGTGTCATCCGTGCAGTTGACACCCCGACGCTTTCGGTTTATGAGTTGGATGAGTCTCTGTTGCCCGCCGATTTGCGCCACCTTCGACTAGAACATTATGATAGCGAATGGCTTGACTTTATCACCTCCAGCCGCAGAGGAGAAGAACCGTGGCGTGACTATGATGTTATTGAGGGAGGAGTGGCCAATGATCAGGTTATAGACACAGTTGAGGACTATTATGCAGGACGCATCACCGCCGAGCAAGCGCTAGGTCAGTTGCGTTTTGCCAAACAGACACACCAGATGTGCATCAACCGTCAGGACGTTGTGGATAACTGCCTGCGGTATATCGGTACAGAGCCAGTTAATGAGAAAGGAGGCCAATTATGAGAGACCAAGTGTTGTGGCGGAAAACAGGACGTATAGCAACACTGCTTGCCGATAGGCTGAGTATCGATGCTATTCGTGCTCTAGACATTCTCTACAACTCGCGAACATTTGAATTACTGACTAATCCCGACAGCGGTTTACAGTTGCAAAGCGACCAATACATTCTTGTGGAACTATTGCGAGAATTGGATGAGTCTTGAACCCAAATCGGTCATTAGGCCGACTTTTCAATCAATTTCTCTTTTAGATGTCTGTTTATGCCATATCAGCATTTCTTCCGGCATCTTGTCCACATCCCTGTCTCGCCGTAGCTGAAAGGCATTCACTGGATGCCTTTCTCAACTTCGCCAGCGATGCGGCCAATCTGCTCGAAAATAAATGCAAATCTGCCATAAACCCTAACGACCGATTTGGGTTGAAATAAAAGGCTCTAGTTTAATATAAGACTGATTTTTTACAGCCTCGAAGAGGCTGAATTTCAATAACACTGAGAGAAAGTCCAGTGGACTTTCGGGAAGAGCCCAAGTGCGGTGACAGAATAAACTCACTTCTAGCGTCTCGAAGTGAAGAAGTGCCTGTGGCACTTCGATAGCGTCAGCGGAGAAAAACGACATGGATACTATTAGGCAAAAATCAGTCATATGTTGTACTAGAGCGAAATAAAATAGGGTGCCTCAGTAAGGCACCCTTTTTATCATTGTCATATATTTGGGCGACTATAATTGTTCGGTAATCCAGCAGCAGGCGTCGGTGTAGGCGTTGTCGCGGACGCTGTCGAACAGGAGCAGATAGCCCATGATGATGAGGGCGACTTGTTCGGTGAGGCGACGGGCGTGGTGCTCGAAACGGGGTGCCGAGGTGCCTTCGGTGGCAGCGTTGTCGTACATGGCGTTGTAGCGTTCCACACCTTTGCGCAGAGCGGCGAGACATTTGGCCAGCTCGGGAGTGAGGGTGAGAGTGGAAGCCTTGGCGTCGTAGTCGGCGACAATCTTCAGATAGCCGCCGCTGACGATACCCTTGAGGGCGGCAACGACTTGCAGCTGGCTGGTGCCTTCGTAGATGGTGAGGATGCGGGCGTCGCGATAGAGGCGCTCGCAGGCGTATTCCTTCATGAAGCCACTGCCGCCGTGAATCTGTATGCAGTCGTAGGCGCAACGGTTGGCATATTCGCTAGCCATAAGCTTGACGAGCGGCGTGAGCATGTCGGCGACGCGCGAAGCCGGCTTGGAGGCGGCGGAGAGGTCGACATAGCGGGCGGTCTCGTACATGAGCGTACGGGCGGCGAGGGTGCGGGCATGCATGGCACGCAGGATGTCCTGCACCTGGATGAAGTCGCCAATGGGGTGGCCAAACTGTTCGCGGGTGGCGGCATAGATGTCGGCTTCGCGGCAGGCGGCCTCGCAGAGACCTATCGACTGGGCACCCACGCCGAGGCGGGCACCATTCATGAGCGACATGACGTATTTTATGAGTCCTAAGCGACGTTCTCCGACGAGCTGGGCAGGAGCATTGCTGAAGACCAGTTCGGCGGTAGGAGAGCCCTTAATGCCCATCTTGTTCTCGATGCGGCGCACGGTCATACCGCCGTCGGCACGGTCGAAAACGAAATAGGAGAGGCCGCGGCCGTCGGTGGTGCCTTCCTCACTGCGGGCGAGCACGAGATGGATGTCGGCATCGCCGTTGGTGATGAAACGCTTGACACCGTTGAGGCGCCAGCAGTTGTTTGCCTCGTCGAAGGTGGCACGCAGGCGCACGGATTGGAGGTCGCTACCGGCATCGGGCTCGGTGAGGTCCATAGAGCAGGTGGCACCGTCCTGAATGCGGGGGAGGTACTTCTGCTTGAGTTCCTCGGAGGCAAACTGCTGGATGGTGTCGGCGCAGTCCTGCAAACCCCAGATGGTGGCAAAACCCACATCGGCGCGGGCGATAATCTCGGCAGCCATAACGGCAACGACGCGGGGCATATTGAGGCCGCCAAAGCGACGCTCGAGGGTCATGCCATAGAGACCCGACTGCACGAGGGTGTCGAGGTTCTTACGGGTGCCAGCAGCGTATTGCACGCGGCCGTCGACCAGATGGGGACCTTCCAAATCGACATCGGCAGCATTGGGGGCGATGACCTCGGCGGAGATGTTGCCAAGGAGGTCGAGAATCATTTCGTACTGCTGGATGGCTTCTTCGCTATTGGCGGGGATTGCGGTGCCCTGCTCGGTGAAGCCTTTTTCGGCAGTTTCGGCCACACGCACCATATCGGGGTGGTGTAGGTGTAATGAAAGACTTGGGTTGTCGGTATAAAAGTTCATAGCTATTTCAGGATATTGTTGCAACTATCAATCAGCATCGGCAGCACGGTGGTGACATCGCCAATGATGGTGTAGTCGGCGATGGCGTTGATGGGTGCTTGGGGGTCGGTGTTGATGGAAATGATTTTGGACGACTGGTCCATGCCGGCACGATGCTGGACGGCACCCGAGATGCCGCAAGCAATGTAGAGGCGAGGACGAACGGTGACACCAGTTTGACCGATCTGACGGTCGTTCTCGGCGAAGCCGGCATCGACGGCGGCGCGGGTGGCACCCACTTCGCCACCCAGCTGGTGGGCGAGTTTGTGGAGCAACTGGAAGTTCTCTTTGCTGCCCATGCCGTAGCCGCCAGCCACGATGATGGGGGCACCTTTGATGTTGATGTTCTTCTCAACGATGTCGCTGTGGAGGATGGTGACAGCACCGTCGACGGCATCGAGGGCGTTGCCCATATCGACAGGTGTCAGCGTGCCCTTGTGGTTGGCATCGAACACCTCTTTCTTCATCACGCCTTCGCGGATGGTGGCCATCTGCGGACGGGTCTCGGGCGAGACGATGGTGGCGATGATATTACCACCAAAGGCGGGACGAATCTGATGGAGGAGTTGCTCGTAGTGTTTGCCCGTCTTCACATCGTCGTGGGGACCCAGCTCGAGAGCGGTGCAGTCGGCAGTGAGGCCGCAACGAAGATAAGAGGAGATGCGGGGAGCGAGGTCGCGACCGACGGTGGTGGCACCGAAGAGGACCACATCGGGCTGCTGCTGCTCAATGACCTTGCTCAACACGGTGAAGTGGGGCAGGGTGCGGTAGGAGGCAAGACGGCTGTCGTTGGCTACAAAGACCTCATCGACACCATAGGGGAACAGCTCTTTGGCGGCTTGCTCGACATTGTTGCCAGCCACCACGGCCTGCAGTTTGCCATGCATCTCGGTAGCCAGTTGGCGACCCTTGGTGCAGATTTCAAGACTGACGTCGGCAATATGGTTGCTGCGGGTCAGTTCGCAATATACTAATACATTGTTCATTGAATCGACTTTTTTGGTTAGGGTGTTGTGGTTACGAGATGATATGTTCTTTGGATAGTGTTGCCATCAGCTGCGAGAGAGCCTCTGGGGTGGCATCGACTTGACAGCTCTCCTTGTGGGAAAGGACGATATTGTCGATTTTCTTCACCTTGGTGGGGGAACCCTTGAGACCCAGACGTTCGAGGTCGGGATTGACATCGTCGGCGTTGAGGAATTTGACCTCCTCTTTGGCAAGACGCAGCAGACGGTGGGCATGAGGATAGCGGCAGTCGGGTGCGGAAGCGGTGACGGTGACAAGGGCGGGCAGGGTGCAGCGCACTTGTTCGACACCGTCGGCAAGACGGCGGTTGAGCACGATGCTGTTGCCATCGACATTGCAGAGCTCTTCGGCGTAGGTGACCTGCGGGATTTCGAGTTTCTCGGCCACTTGAGGTCCCACCTGGGCGGTGTCGCCATCGATGGCCTGACGGCCGCAGAACACGAGGTCGACCTTGCCCAGCTGGCGGATGGCCTGCGATAGGGCGTAGGAGGTGGCAAGCGTGTCGGAGCCGGCAAAACGGGCGTCGCTCAGCACAAAGCCGTCGTCGGCGCCACGTGCGCAGGAGTCTTTGATGATTTGGGAGGCTCTCTGCGGTCCCATGGTGACAACGGTGATATGGCTGCCAGGCATGCGGTCCTTGACTTGCAGAGCCATTTCAAGAGCCTTGAGGTCTTCGGGGTTGAACACCGTGGGCAGGGCGGCACGATTGACGGTGCCGTCGGGGTTCATGGCGTCTCCACCTACATTGTGTGTGTCGGGCACCTGCTTGGCAAGCACCACTATTTTAAGTTCAGGCATAAAGTCTATTTTTGGTTAATAGCATTATAAACGTGATTAACAATATCGCGAACGGTCTTAATCTGGCCGGTTTCGTGCTCGGGCAGTTCGACATCATATATTCCCTCAATATACATGATGAGTTCGACGATGTCGATAGAGTCGGCACAGAGCACTCCATCCAATCGGTCGTCGAGGTTGATGGCATTGGTGTAACCCAAGTGTTCGGCAACCAATTCGACGATTTCAGTTGATAACTGTTCAAAAGATTTTTCCATCGCACTTACCTTAGGATAAAACTACAGAACCAAGCCACCGTCGCAGCAGAGCACGTGACCGGTGACATATCCCGCCAAATCGGAAGCCAGGAACAGGCTGACGCGGGCAACGTCGACGTCGGTGCCACCGCGGCGCAGAGGAATCTGAGCCATCCAGCTCTTGCGAGCCTCTTCGCTCAGCTGCTGGGTCATCGGGGTTTCGATAAAGCCAGGGGCTACGGCGTTGCAACGGATGTTGCGCGAACCCAGCTCTTTTGCCAACGAGCGGGTGAAACCGATGATACCGGCTTTGGCGGCAGCATAGTTGCACTGACCCGCATTGCCGTTGATGGCAACGATGGAGCTAATGTTGACAATAGAACCGCTGCGCTGTTTCATCATCATGGGGGCGAAGGCCTTGCAGTAGTTATACACCGAGCGGAGGTTGGTTTGGATGACGGCATCCCAGTCGGCGGGCGACATGCGGAGCAGCAGGTTGTCGCGGGTGATGCCGGCATTGTTGACCAGCACATCGAGACGGCCAAACTCTTTCTCGACTTTCTCAACGACGGTCAGGGTTTCGTCGTAGTCGGCGGCGTTGGCGGCAATGAACATTGCCTTTACCCCTTTGGCTGTGAGCTCTTCGACAAGCGACTGGCTGTTTTCGTTTTCGCGCAAGTCGGTGAAGATAACGTTGGCACCCTCTTCGGCGAAAAGCAGTGCGGTGCTACGACCGATGCCACGCGATGCACCGGTGATGAGGGCTGTTTTATTTTTTAATAATTCCATATTTTCTTATTCTTGGGTTTTAGGGACTAGTGTAAATATTAGGTTGCCTTTGCAGCATAGTTGTCCATCCACAGACGATTTGGCTTCGACGAAGAAGGTCTGTCCGCGACGGTTGGTGATGCGCCCTTCGATAGTGAGGGTGTCGCCGGGACGCAGCTGGCGTTTGAAACGTGCGCCGTCGATGCCGCTGTAGAAGGGAGTGCACCCTTTCTCCAGCTCCTCACGGATGAGGATGCAGCACGACTGTGCCATGATTTCGCAGATGATGACGCCCGGAACGACAGGATACCCAGGGAAGTGTCCCTGAAGGAAGAACTCGTCGCCTTTAACATGGTAATGGGCGATGGCTTGGTCGCCAATCATTTCCACATCGTCGACCAGCAACATGGGCTCGCGGTGTGGCAGAAATGTCTTTATTTCTTCTCTTTGCATGGGTATATATTTGTTTAGATTCTTCTTAAAGCGATGCAGGCATTCTGACCGCCGAAACCGAAAGAGTTGGAGATGGCCACATCGGCAGTGTATTCACGGGCGGTATGGGGGGTGTAGTCGAGGTCGCAGACGGGGTCGGGCTCGTTGAGGTTGATGGTGGGAGCCACAACGCCGTTCTTCAGCGTCAGAGCCGAAATGATGGCTTCGACAGCACCGGCGGCGCCAAGCATGTGGCCGACCATCGACTTGGTGGAGCTGATGACGGCCTTGCGGGCGGCTTCTTCGCCCATAGCTATCTTCAGAGCCATTGTCTCGGTCTTGTCGTTGAGCGGGGTGCCTGTGCCGTGGGCATTGACATAGAGGCGCTCGGTGTCTTTGTATCCAGCACCTTGCAATGCCAAAGCGATGGCGTTGGCAGCGCATTTGCCGTCGGGACGGGGAGCGGTGTAGTGGTGGGCGTCGCAGGTGTTGCCATAGCCGCACACTTCGGCGTAGATCTTGGCACCACGAGCCACAGCATGTTCGTATTCTTCGAGTACCAGCACGCCGGCACCTTCACCCATGACGAATCCTTTACGACGGAGGTCGAAGGGTAGGGAGGCAGCTGCGGGGTCGGTGCTGGTGGCAAGCGCCTTGCTGTTGGCAAAACCGCTGATGGAGATATCGGTGATGGCAGCTTCGCTACCGCCGGTAATCATCACGTCGGCAGCACCTTCACGAATCATGCGGAAGGATTCGCCCACGGAGTGGGTACCCGTAGCACAAGCGGTGACGACAGGCAGGTTGGGACCTTCGGCATGGAACATGATGGCGACATCGGCTGAGGCGATGTTGGCAATCATCATGGGGATGAAGTGGGGCGGAACGCGGCGGGGGCCTTCGTTCAACAGGGTGCAATGGTCGTGCAGGAAGGTCTGTATGCCGCCGATGCCCGAGCCGATGGCGCAGCCGATGCGCTCGGGAGCCACATCGCGTCCCACCTCAATACCGCAGTCGGCCATAGCCTGGCGAGCGGCGGCGAGGGCAAAGAGGGCGTAATTGTCGTTGTGGCGGGCAGTGGCGCGGTCGATGCCTTCTGCAATGGGGTCGAAGTTTTTCACTTCGGCAGCCAATTTGACGGGGAGGTTGTCGGTGGGGATGCCTTTGATGAAGTCAATGGCGCAAACACCATTCACTAGGCCGTTCCACATGGTTTCTATGTTGTTTCCCAGCGGGGTGATGCACCCCAGACCGGTAATGACTACTCGTCTCATTTTATTATTATTGAATCATTAATTATTAAAGAATCGATTAATCGTAGTTGATGGTGTTCCATTTCATCACGGCGGCACCAGTCACAAATCCGGCACCGAAGGCACTCAACGCCAAAATGGCATCCTGTTTCAGCTTGCCCTCGCGCGAGAGTTCGTCGAGCAGGATGGGGATGCTGGCGGAAGAGGTGTTGCCATAACGTTCGATGTTGGTGGGGAATTTCTCCTCGGGTTGTTTGATTTGTTCGCGGATGGCCTTGATGATGCGCATATTTGCTTGGTGAAGGAGGAAATAGTCGACTTGCTCGGAAGTGACACCGGCTTTGGTCATCACGATGTCGAGGTCTTTTTGCGACGACTCGACAGCCATGCGGAATACCTCACGTCCCTGCATCACCAGCGGCTCGTCGACATCCACGCCACGATGCTCGTAGGGGGTGTTCTCCAAACGGCGCTTGTAGTAGATGACATCCTTGTCGGGCGAGGCGGTCAGGTGCAACGACTGCAAGCCGTCGCCCTTAGTGACGACAACGGCGCCGGCGCCGTCACCGAAGAGGACGCTGGTTTCCCGCTGGTGCCAGTCGCAGAAGCGGGTGGGCTCCTCGGCGCAAAGTATTAGGATGTTTTTTGCACGGTCGGTTTGCAAATAGGCGTCGGCAAAGTCGAGCGAATAGATGAAACCTGCGCAAGCTCCATTCAGGTCGATGCAAGGTGCGTGGCTGCCCACAGCCTCTTGCACGATGGCACTCAGCGAGGGAGTGACGTAGTTGTTCGACACATTGGAGCAAATGAAAAAGTCAACTTCGTCGGGCGATATCTTGGCGGACTCAAGGGCCGCACGTGTCGCATCGACTGCTAGGTCTTCGAGTTTCTCGTTAGTGAGTATTCTGCGGGTACGAATTCCGGTGCGGGTGGAGATCCACTCGTCGCTGGTGTTTAGAAAGCCAGTCAGCATTTCGTTGCTGACGCTTTTCGACGGTACTGCGCTTCCTGTTCCAATAATTTTCATAGTTTTTAACATTTTTTTGCGGGTGCAAAGAAACACAGAATTATTGAAACACGAAAAAAAAAAGGACAATTCAGGCAATAATATGGGCGAAATGGCGTTATTTTGGGCGAAATTTTACTATAATGGACGAAAATAAGAAATTAACTATCGATACTTTGACCAAAGTGGAGCTACATGCACCCCATTTTTTGACCCAGAAGCGCAGTATTGTACTTTTTTTGATATGTGTCGCATTGTTTGCCTCAACCTTTGTGGCTATATATCGACCATTAGGTTTTATGAACATGAGCGACTCTCTTTCGCAGCTCCACCTACCTCTATATACTATAATAGTGGTGGCGACAGGCTTTGGCATTTTGCTAATAAGTCGCATTTTATTATACCAATATCAAAGGTTCCGTACTATGCATATTACTGGCTACGCCCTTTGGATTTTTGGCGAGATAGTGGTATTCACACTCGCACTCACATTCCTCGCCGACGGTATCAACATACGTCAGGATATAGGCTTTAGTCAGTTGATGATGCGCATTTTCCTTGATATTGTGGGTATTCTGTTAGTTCCCTACATCATCTCTATCCTTATATTTATGCTTGATGAGAAGCGGCAGGAGATAGATGCCCTGCATGCGATGCTGCCAACCAAAGAGCAGGAGAGTTCTATGACGGGCGATACGGTCAATTTCTTCGACCGGGGGGGACGGCTGGTCTTTGCCACCAAGAAAAGCAATGTGCTATATATTGAGGCTTCGGACAACTACACTAATATTCATTATATCAACGAGGATCACGAGGACTGCTTTATCCTCCACAATTCGATGAAGAATGTCGAAGGCACCTATGCCAGCATCGGCATGTTGCGCTGTCATCGTGGCTATTTGGTCAATCTGGAGAATATCAAGCTGATTCGAAAAGAAAAGGACGGTATGGTCATCGAGCTGACACAAAGCAACAAGACCATCCCTGTCTCCAAAACCTATGTCAATAAGGTGGCGCACAGCTTTGCCGGGCACATCAACGAATAAGGGGGACATTATCGAGCCTACCATAAGCTTAAGGCGACCTCTTTTGGAAATTGAAAATTGAAAATTGAAAAGTGGCTGCCGCGACGTAAGTCCACTGAACTTTCTTAATCCTCTTCAGAGGGGTGGCTCGAAGAGCCGGGGTATGTAACAAATTGAAAAGTGAAAATTGAAAAGTGAAAATTTGAATTCGTAAATTCGTTTGGCTCTAGTTTAATATAAGACTGATTTTTTACAGCCTCGAAGAGGCTGAATTTCAATATCACTGAGAGAAAGTCCAGTGGACTTTCGGGAAGAGCCCAAGTGCGGTGACAGAATAAACTCACTTCTAGCGTCTCGAAGTGAAAAAGTGCCTGTGGCACTTCGATAGCGTCAGCGGAGAAAAACGACATGGATACTCTTAGGCAAAAATCAGTCATATGTTGTACTAGAGCGATTCGTTTATTTGTAAATTCGTAAATCTTTGATGCGCCAAGGACTAACTCATTAACTCATTAACACGTTAACACATTCAAGAAATCACCTTCTTAGTTCATACTTCTTACTTCAAGCAGAAACCTTCATCCCGTCGCCATAAGTTATGCATATCACCTTATGAAGTGCTGTGGTCTTATGGCTATCAACAACGAAGCCTTTGTCCCCATGTGAGGACAAAGGCTCGTTAAGTGTGATTAGGCTGTTTGTTATATTACTGCTCAACCACTTCAGCTATCGAACCACGATATGCGGGGCAAGTGTGGTGGGTGCAGGAAGCAGCAACTATTGCAAATAACATTAAAATGCAGACAGCTACGACAGTTTTCTTCATGATGATGATTTATTAGTGTTATTAATTCAATTGTTTGTCACTATTCAATTGGTCACACCCCTTTGCCATATCAAATATGGCTGTTCTCAAGGTCAATATCGCTCTTGGAAGTACTCTTATCGCGCGACAAAACACCCATTTCCACCAGACGCCCACGAATAATTCGTTCACGCATACTAGCACCGCGCGATTTGTGTGCTATCTCATACACTTTGCTTGGGGTTGTAAAATATAAAATTGCCAATTTCAAGTATTTCCACTTGTGAACGCTAGTTTTCCACGATTTACTCTTTTCTTTTGTCATGGTTGTGTGTTTTTAATCTGTTGTCTCTGTGTCTATTGCTTATGTTAATTAACTATATTCCAACTTGCAAAAATACAAAAAATATTTAATATATAATAAAAAAAATGCTCTTATGCTATAGCTGAATCTGACAGATTTTTCAACAGCCTCGAAGATACTATATAAACCACCAAATTTTTTTTAACTTGTTTTTCATTACATTTAGAAACAAGATGTTATATCCATGACTATTGTTATAAATCATGGTAAAAATAGTCTCAATACAGTCGGATTTCAATAATTTTGCTATCTTTGCAAAGTCATTTGCAAGAAATAGAGCCTTATTG
>JAFWQP010000060.1 GCA_017509045.1 Bacteroidales bacterium | reverse complement strand
GTCTGCGGCCCTTTTGACGGACAAAACCCTTGATGCGAAGTACATGGTTGACACCGTTGGCAGCATTGGTCCGCACGACGAGGGTTTTACGGAAATGACCTGTAAGCATAGTGTTATAGGTTACATGAATAACTCCACTCTTTCCGGGCATGACAGGCTTTTTATCCCAACGCGGTTTAGTGCAACCGCATGAGGCATTGACATCTGCTATTACTAATGGGGCATCACCGATGTTGGTGAATCGAAATACACAGTCCCCGTTTGCACCTTGCACTATGGTGTCGTAGTCGTACACGTTCTTGTCAAACACAATCAAAGGGGAGCGAGAATGTGTTGTGGGTTGTGACAGAACACACTGGGTGTTGATGAGAAATATCATGGAAAAGAAAAGGCTCTTCCGACAAATGCGTAGGTGAGCTATCTGTCCGAATAGAATCCTTGTGCATGGTTGGAAGATTGGGTATCGGAGGGCAGTAATTGCCTGTTCATAGTTGTGAAATAGGATTCGTATTTCGGATTTTTGAGACAAAAACGGTTATAGAGCCCTGCGAAAAGTGTTAAGTGTTAAATGTTAAATGCATATTGTTTTTTTTGCGCTACTTAGGTAGTTTATTATATAAATTATTAATTAATAATCAATTATATTAATAATACCATATTATACTCTCGAAAAACCAAAATTCATTGCATTTTACATTTAACAGTTAACACTTAAACGTATGTGACTGTTGGCCATTGTATTACATTGCAATTTGTAAAATGGAGTGTAAAATGGGAGGGAACAGTGGTCTCATCCCTATTGTTATTGTTATTGTCATTGTCATCATGTGCCACTTTTGCTCGAATTGTTTTTGTTGTCTGGTTTGATATACGACTGATTTCCGCACTTTTACAATTCTTTCCGCACATTTTGTGTTGTTGCAAAATGGACGAGGTAACAAAGTAACAAAGTAACATTTTAGACGCAAGTATTTGAATAGCAAACTTGTGTATCATTTAAAAATGTTACCTGAGGCTGAAAAGGGGTAACATTTCGTGGCGTGAGAGGTGATGTAAGAACCCGATAGAAACGACACGAAAAGTCCCTTAGAAAAAGAGCAAAATGTTACCAAGATGTTACCTGTTTCATAAATAGGTGTTGCTATATGTTTAATTATCAGTTGGTGATAACAAAAATGTTAACTTGTTACTTTGTTACCTACAGGATTATGTAACATAGGGCATTGTGCCCAAACACCCATTTCTCGCTCAGATATTACCTGTGTTTTCTCTTTTGTCAACCATCAAAAAAAACATTTTGCGATGCACTCTGAGTAGAAATGTAACGAAATCAATAATGGTTTTTCTAAAAAAGCGGCACTCTCTTTTTGTGCTTTCTGGGTATAATAAATAGACACTCTGCCTCCACTCTGCCTTCGTTCTGCCTTCGTTCTGCCTTCGCTCTGCCTCCACTCCTAAGATTGGAGACATGGAGAACCCAAAATGGAATGAAACAGACCCCGACATCACCTATCCGTTTGTCGGATGATCCCCATTTTTAGCAAAGATACGAACAATAATTCAAATATCGGAATTTCAGAATGTTAAATAATATTGATGCAGACACACATTACGCAACCTGCTGACCCCAAATGTATTATGGCGACACATCGAACAATCTGCTACAGCGCTACAGTGCTACAGTTCGTTTTTACCCTTATCAAAACCCAAAATAGTAATTGGACACCCCAAATTCTAACTGTAGCACTGTAGCATTGTAGCGCGTCTTGTCTTTTCCTGATATTGGTTGACATCTCTACCGATTGCTACACCCTCTATGCTATAGGGGATCTCAATATCCCATAGGGTATCAATGTGAGGGTGTACGTTGAGATGAGGAAAATCTCTATTTTCGGACGACTTTGATGGTTTCGGAACCAGCACGGAGGAAATAGATACCCTTCGGTAGGTGGCTGATGTTGAGACGGATAGTGTCGGTGGCGGCTTTTGCAGACAATACTTCTCGTCCTGCCATGTCGAAAATTTGGATATCCTTTTGGTAGCAGTGACTGATTGTGAGTTGGTTGCTGGCAGGGTTGGGGTACACGGTGAGGCGGGTTGAATTGTCGGTGGGGGTGATGCCTACAGGATAGTTACTCTCGTAACAGCCCAGGTCGATGGCTCCTTGGCGGCTGCGGAGCGACTGGTCGTAGTCGCCGTCGGAGAGGCTTTCTCTGAGTTTTTCACCTGCGTTGATGCAGACAGAGCCTCGTCCGAGATGCCAGTCGAGGGTGGGGGTGAAACCTTCGGTGCCGCGTGTGACGCTAGGGTTGACAAAGCGAGGTCCCTGGGCATGTTCGTTGCTGCTGTTGAGCCAGATGGAGGTGCTGTCCGAGAGAAGACTGTCGCCTTCTATGCCGCAGTGGCGGAAGGCCGTGTCGGTGAGGGTTGTGTCGAGACGGATGCTGATGTCGTTGTTCCAAACGATGTTGTTGATAAAGGAATTCTTCGGGTGTTTGAATATAACTCCTGTGCCGAGATTGCTCACAATGTCGCAGTTGACAACACGGCTGCTGCCCTGCATGGTTAGCGCATTGCCATTGTTGTTGTATACAAGGCTTTGTCGCATTGCGGTACCCGATGTCAGCTGGCAGATGGTTGGGGCTTGGTTGCTATGTATGGAGGAGGCTATTAGGCGGCACGAGTTGGTGTAAAGGATGCTGCCGCTGTCGCTAATACAATTTTGGATGGTTATGTTTTTTGCCAACATCTCGTTCGTGAGGTTTACGACAGAGCCGTCCGGGCTGTATCCGTTTTGGATAATGATGTCGCTTACTTTTAGTTGTTGGTTGTTGTAGCTTGCGTGGCAGTAAAGTACGCTGTGCATTCCTAGTCCGTCGAATATGGTGGGATGCTCTTTGGCGTTGTGCTGGGTGAGGGAGGTCTCGGTGCCGGCAAAGCCACCGATGATAGTGGCAGGCATGGTGAATTCGAAGGCGTATTGGCTACTGGTATCGCCATAGTAGGTGCCTTCTTTAAGCCATATTTCTCTGTTGACCAGTTTGCTTAGCAGTACGGCAGCAGCGATGTTGCTGTTGGCGTTGCTCCATGATGTGCCATCGCCGTTGCCGTCGGGGGAGACGAGGAAACGACTGAGATGTCCGTCCCAACCCGAGGGGTGGATATTGATGACCATCTCGTGATTGAATACGAAGCCCACCATGGTGGTCAGGGTGTAGAATCCGTCGGCATAGCCACCCCAGCCCCAGTTGAAATGGTACTGGTTCTGGTTGTTGTAGCCATCGAGTACGAAAGCGTGCCCGCCTTCGCTGTCAAATCCGGAGTATTCGATAGGACGACGATTGTCTATCTCATTTCGAATCATGGCAACCCATAATGAATCGTTGTTGAGGTTGTTGCGCGAATAGTGTTTTGCGTCGGTGTAGCCAAAATAGTTTAGTGCCTCGGGCACATTGGAGGTGTGTGCACCGCTGCCAGAGGTGTGTCCGGCGTGTTGGTACTCCATGTTGACTACGATGCCGCAATGGTAGCAAAGTCGCGACACCATGTCTCTTTGATTGGACGGGGTGCTGCGGCGGATTTTGTCGGGCATGAGGCTGTAGACGTAGTCGGTGGTGTCGAAGTCTACTGCTAGCATGCCGTAGACAGAGTGCATATATGATTTGCGACCAAAGCCGCGGCTGGGTTTTCCGTAGTAGCGGATAATCTGGGCCATAGCGGTGGCAACACAGCCAACAACCACATGCTGTCCGTTCATCACAGGACAATAGTTGTTGTAGCCGCTTCCTTGTTCCCATGTGGATGTGAGCAGATAGCTGTTGCTTTTGGGATTATCGGATGTGCCCTCTTGCGACGGACGTAACAACTCGTCCCACTGCTTTTTGGCGATTTTATTCTCGGGAGCATTGGAATGAATGCCGGCTTGGATAGATTTGGCACATTCTTTAAGCCACGCCATCATATTGGAAGGTAGCTTGTTGTAGGCGAAGCTGCCATTCATGGAGTATCCAAGAATGGGGCAGCAGCGGTCGTCCGCACTCACAATGACAAAGCCCGATGTATCGATATTGAAGATATAGAGGCTATTGTCTATATCTGCTGAGGCAGGCATTTCGTAGGCAGTTAGTTGTTCTGTGCTCTTGATAAGACCTTGCCTTTGCATGAAATGGGTGCCGGCGGTCAGGGCTTTCTGTTGGTTGACAGGTGTTGCCGAGACAGTGAGGGCAATGACGAGAAGGCTCAGCAGAGATGTGATGCGGTGCATGTGTTTCGGATTGTTTTAAGATGAATATTTTATTTTAGTATCTTATTTCCGTAAAAAATTGCGCACGTGGTCGAAAACTATATCGGCTCTGATGTCGAATGCTTCGCGGGAGGCGTATCCGATGTGTGGCAGACAGACACAGTTGGGGGCATTCAGCAGAGGATGGTCGAGCGGCAGGGGAGGCTCTTTTTCGTAGACATCGATGGCGGCACCGGCTATTGTGCCCTTTGTGAGTGCCTCTGCCAGCGCGGGGATGTCCACTACGTTGCCGCGAGCTGTGTTGACAAGTATGGCGCTTGGCTTCATCATGGCCAGGCGTTCGCGACTGATGAGATGGTGGGTTTCTGCGGTCATGGGCACATGGAGGGTCACAATGTCGCTTTCGCGCATCAAGGTGTCAAGGTCGGTATAACATACCCCAAGACTCACTACGTCGGGGTGTTCTCTGCGGTTGTAAGCCAGTATCTTACATCCGAAAGCAATCAATAAGCGTATGGTTGCAGTGCCGATGGCTCCAGTGCCTACAACACCCACAGTCTTGCCACGCAGTTCGCGACCGAGGAATGCACCTCGGCCTTCGCCGTGACGGATGGTGCCGTCGAAGTGGGTGATTTGCCTCAGTAGGTCAATCATCAGTCCTATCGCCAGTTCGCTGACAGCCGTAGTGGAATAGCCAGCGGCGTTTTGCACGGCAATGCTATGAGACTTGCAGTAGTCGAGGTCGATGTGGTCTAAGCCTGTGAATGCGACCGAGAGGTATTGAAGGTGTGGGCACTGCTCCAATACCTCGACGGGCAGTTTGATGTTGGAGATGACAGCAATATCAGCGTCTTTCATTCGGTTTGCCAATGTTGCAACATCTTCCTTACGGTCAAGATAGTATCGAAACTGATGCCCTTGGGAGGCAAACTCTTTCTTGAGATTTTCGAAATATTCTTGGCTGATGCCAAGGGGTTCTACGCATACGATGTTCATGATGTAGTTGTATTTTATTGTGCTGGGCTTTACGCCTCAGTCTATTTCTTTTTCTTTACACTGAATCCAAATCCGCCTAGTTTCTCTCCCAGTCCGTAGTATTTGCCGTGCGAGTAAGCCAACGGACGGGCGTGATTGAGCTGAAAGGCGCCGGTTCCCTTGTCGATAAGTTGTTCTTCTGCGTCGATGGCGACAACATTGGCTAGGAACATGTCGTGGGTTCCAAGCGGGCGGATATCAACTACTTGGCACTCGATGTTCAAGGGGCTTTCGGCAATTAAGGGGGCTTTGACCACTTGCCCGGCTTCGGGTGTTAGGTGCATCATCTGGAACTTGTTGTAGTCGCGTCCACTACGCACCCCGCACCAGTCGGTTGCTTTGGCCAGGCTCTCGGTGGTAAGGTTGATGACAAATTCGCCAGTGCGCTTAATGAGGTCGTATGAATGTCGCTCTTTGCGTACCGATATATAGCACATGGGCGGGTCACTGCATACCGTGCCCGTCCATGCGATTGTTAGAATATTATAGTTCTCAGGCTCGTCGCCACAACTCACCATCACTGCTGGCAGTGGATACAGGAGTGTGCCCGGCTTGAAAGGGACTTTCATTGTGCGTCAGTCTTTGAATTTCTTTTCCAACTCGTCAATCCAGAAACTAAATTGTTTGTCGGTCTCCGCCAGGTTGGCGACGGTCTTGCAGGCGTGAAGCACCGTGGCGTGGTCCTTGTTGCCACATTGCAGTCCGATGATGGCAAGCGACGACTTGGTCAGTTTCTTGGCAAAGTACATGGTCAGCTGACGTGCCTGCACTATTTCGCGTTTGCGGGTACGCGACTGGATGCTGTCGATAGGAATGTTGAAATAGTCGCACACCACTTTTTGGATATAGTCGATTGTTACCTCGCGGTTGGTGCTTTTTACAAACTTATCAACCATCTGACGTGCTAGGTCGATTGTGATGTCGCGGTGGTTCAACGACGACTGTGCCATCAACGAAATCAGCGCACCTTCCAGTTCGCGGACGTTGGTGTTGATGTTGTATGCGATATATTCAATCACATCGTCGGGCATTTCCACACCGTCGTTGCTCATCTTCTGTTTGAGGATGTTCATGCGGGTTTCCACGTCGGGAGGTAGCAGTTCGGCCGCAAGACCCCATTTCAGTCGCGAGTTTAGACGTGTCTCCAATCCCTGTAACTCGCTCGGTGCCTTGTCGCTGGTGATAATGATTTGCTTTCCGGCTTGGTGCAGTGTGTTGAAGATATGGAAGAATGCCTCTTGGGTTTTGACAGCTTTGTTTGCCCAAAACTGGATGTCGTCGATAATCAGCACATCTATCATTTCATAAAAATGAACAAAGTCGGAGGTTGTGCCATTCTTACCAGCATCGGCGAACTGTTGCATAAACTGTTCCGAGGTGACGTAGAGAACAGTCTTCTCTGGATGGAACTCTTTGGTCTGTAGTCCTATGGCGTTTGCCAAGTGTGTCTTGCCCAAGCCAACGCCGCCGTGCAGCATCAAAGGGTTGAATGCTGTCTTGCCGGGTTTCTCTGCTACGGCATAGCCCGCCGAGCGTGCCAGACGGTTGCACTCGCCTTCCACAAAGTTGGTCAGCGTATAAGCTGAGCTTAGTTGCGAATTGACGCGTATTTTTTGTATGCCGGGAATGACAAAGGGGTTGGGGAAGTCGTGCTTGTCACTATGACCAATGTTCATGGGCACATCTCTGGCTTGGTTGAGTGTTGATTGGCGGCCAGTTGAGGGGATGCGTGTGGTGATGGGCGAGTCGGAAATGCTCTTGTCCATCACAATACTATATTGTAGGCGCGCCGTGGGTCCCAAAGTCAGCCTGATGGCATCTTCCAGCACATCGGCATAGTTCTGCTCCAACCACTCGTAGAAGAACTGGCTAGGCACTTGTATAATTAATGTAGTGCCGTCCAATTTCACTGGCACGATGGGCTTAAACCACGTAATGAAGGCATTTTCACCCTCTTTGCCGGTGAGGTTGTCGCGGATGAATCCAAGGCACTCGTCCCATACTCTCTGATACTCTTGATCCATGGTTCTATATTGTGTTGTTTTTTTTGCTGTGTATGTTTCAATTATGGGCATATTGCCCCCTGTTGTTCGTAATGCAAAATTGCAACATTTTTATCACCCTACCTATGGAAAAATAAATTTGCACATGTCAATTTTTTTTTATAAAGCATTCCCGCGATTGCTTCGTGATGAGAACCCCACTTTATGACAAGAAACTGAAAAATAAACCACTTTGTTTTTCTACCCTATTTTTTGCCCTTTCAATATACATTTTTTTCTTCTTCCATCAAAAAAAAATCTCATTTTTTTACCCTATTCATGGGTTACTTGTTGATTAATTATACAACTTCTTGATGGATAGTGGCGTATTTGGTAATAAATACTTTAATTGATTAAAATACAATAAGTTGATTATAATTAATTGAGTATCAAAACTCGCCCCAAAAGCTGTTTTTTGATAACTGTTTAATCCTCAAAAATATGTTTTTTTATCCACAATTTTCGGTTTAAAATTATTTTTCGGAGAGCCCTATCCGGGTGTTATAAAAATGGCTCATCTGGCAGATGAATGGGTGAGGTTGTGGGCTATTTCGTCCCATTTTGGATACCCTCTTCCTCCACCTTAGGAGCGAAGGCAGAGCGAAGGCATGACGGAAGCGTAGTGTGTGCCGAAAGTCAATTATAAAATGCCCAGAAATTCCAAAAACAGGGTGTCGCTTTTGAGAAAAAAGACTAAGTTTCCCACATCACTACCACTTCATGTCGCATTCATGGCCTTTTTTTAAGGCGAAGTCCTTTCTTTCAACCTCTAAGACTCGAGGTCGCGATGTTTTTTTCGATATTTTGCGATTATTTTTTATAAAAAAATCATTATATTAAAATAAAAGAGTAACTTTGCAGGCGAAATAAGGACACAAAAATTAGTTAAAATACTTGTAAATAACTTAAACTCAAATCAAATGAAAACAGCTTATAACTTCAACGCAGGTCCTTGCGTCCTGCCGAAAGAGGCCATTGAGTCCACCATCAATGCCATCCGCGACTTCGACAACACCGGTATCGGTCTGCTCGAGATTTCCCACCGTACTCCTGGTTGGGAGCGCACCATGGAAGAAACCCGCCAGTTGTGGCGCGACCTGTTGAACATCCCCGCCGAATACGAAATCCTTTTCCTCGGTGGTGGTGCCAGCACCGGATTCATGGATGTCCCCGCCAACCTGCTCAACAAGAAGGCTGCCTATCTGCAGACCGGTGTGTGGGCAAAGAAAGCCGCTAAAGAGGCTAAGAACTTTGGTGAGACCGTGATCGTTGCCTCCAGCGAAGACAAGACCTACAGCTACATCCCGAAGGGTTGGACTGTCCCCGCCGATGCTGACTACTTCCACATTACCACCAACAACACCATCTATGGTACCGAGATTCGCAAGGACTTTGACGCCAGCGAGATTAACAATGTGATGCTTGTAGCCGACATGAGCTCCGACATTATGAGCCGTCCCGTAGACGTGAAGAAATATGGTCTCATCTATGGTGGTGCCCAGAAGAACGTAGGCCCTGCCGGTGTCACCTTCTATATTGTTCGCAAGGACATCCTCGGCAAGATTACCGACCGCCAGTACATGAACCCCCTGCCCACCATGGTGGACTTCCGTACCCATGCTGCCGAAGAGGCTAAGAACATCTCCATGTTCAACACTCCTCCTGTGAGCGCCATCTTCGTCATGCACGAGACTCTGAAGTGGGTTAAGAACACCATCGGCGGTGTCGAGGCCATGAACAAGATCAACCTCAAGAAGAGCGCTATGCTTTATGAGGAAATCGACCGTAACAGCATGTTCCGCGGTACTGCCGAGAAGGAAGACCGTTCCATCATGAACCACTGCTGGGTGATGGCCGAGGGTCGTGAGAACCTGCAGGATGCCTTCATGGCCTTCGCCAAGGAGCGCGGCATGGTTGGTATCAAGGGTCACCGTTCGGTGGGTGGTTTCCGCGCCAGCCTCTACAACGCTTGCCCCATCGAGGCCGTCGAGGCTCTCGTCCAGTGCATGCAGGACTTCGAGAAAGCTAACAAATAATAATCAATCACGGGAAAACCTAGGATGTCATAGGGCAGCCTAGGTTTTTCTAATAAATAAAAGAAACACAGCAAACATGAAAGTTTTAGTTGCTACCGAGAAACCCTTCGCAAAGGTTGCCGTCGACGGTATCCGCGAAGTGGTTGAGAAGAATGGCCACACCTTGGCTCTTCTTGAGAAATATACCGACGTGAACGACTTCTACAAAGCCGTTGAGGATGCCGACGCTCTCATCGTCCGCTCCGACAAGGTCACCAAAGAGGTCATCGACCACGCCAAGCAGTTGAAGATTGTTGTCCGTGCTGGTGCCGGTTTCGACAACCTCGACCTCGAGGCATGCACTGCTCGTGGCATCGTCGCCATGAACACCCCTGGTCAGAACAGCAACGCCGTTGCCGAGTTGGTGATGGGTATGTTGGTCTACTGTGTGCGTAACTTCTACAACGGCAAGAGCGGTTCCGAGCTCATGGGCAAGAAACTGGGTATCCTCGCCTTCGGTAACGTGGGACGCAATGTCGCCCGTATCGCCAAGGGCTTCGGCATGGATGTCTACGCTTTCGACGCCTTCCTCACCGCCGACCAGATTAACGCTTCTGGCCTTGCTACCGCTGTCGCCAACCAGGAAGCCCTGTTCGAGACTTGCGACGTGGTGTCCCTCCACATCCCCGCTACCGCCGAAACCAAGCAGAGCATCAACTACGCTCTCGTCAACAAGATGCACAAGGGCGGTATCCTCGTCAACAGCGCCCGTAAGGAAGTCATCAACGAGCCTGAGCTGCTCAAGTTGATGGCCGAGCGCACCGACCTCAAATACATCACCGACATCATGCCCGATGCCGATGCCGAGTTCAAGGCCTTCGAGGGTCGCTACTTCGCAACACCCAAGAAAATGGGTGCTCAGACCGAAGAGGCGAACATCAACGCTGGTATTGCTGCTGCCAACCAGATCAGCGATTTCTTCGCCACTGGCTGCACCAAATTCCAGGTCAACAAGTAAAAATCGCAATGCTTCTATAGAAGAGGGGGAGGCTCTGTACTCCCCCTTTTCATTTACCTTGTGGCATGATCTGCATTTTTAATCCCGAGCACGACCTCTGCCTTGCCAACGGCAACAGGCACTATATGCCGCCGTCCTCCGCGTTGGCATTTGCCGCTTCATCGTGTGGGCTGATGCGCTTCCTCTATCCTATGTCGGATTGCGTCCCCGCCGCCTGTGTGGGCGATGTCTATCGGCACACTGGCGACATTCAGCTAATTCCTTGGGGTTGGAATGCCGTGCTCAAGCAAAGCCTGCTCAGGCAGGGCATCCCCGAACATCTGATGCCCTCCGACAGTCTCCTCGACCTCTGGCGGCAATTGCAGCACCGCACTACCCTGTTGCCTCTTCAACCCGACAGCCGTGCCGTTACCACGGTCGCCGAGGTGGAAGCTTTGCTATCCCGTCATTCCGACATGGTGCTGAAAGCCCCTTGGTCGGGGTCGGGTAGGGGACTTCGGTGGGTGTGTCGCACCCTTAACGACCACGATAAAGGCTGGCTTCTAAAGGTGGTAAAGGAACAGCGCTGCGCGATTGCCGAGCCACGCTGGTCCGTGAAATACGATTTCGCCTTGGAATACAGTGTTGAGAACGGTCTGCTCTCCTTTGTCGGTTTCTCGCTTTTCGAAACTGCCAACGGGGTCTATAGAGGTAACCGTCTGCTGCCCGACGATGACATCGCCCGCATGGTGGGATTCTCCACGGCTCAGCGTGACCCGTTGGAGTCGTGGTTGCAAAACACCATAGTGCCACACTACCATGGCCCATTAGGGGTGGACTGCATCTGCGACACAGCTGGGCTCTTCCACATCTCCGAAATCAACCTCCGTCACACAATGGGGCTGGTTGCCCACGAATATCTTCGTCATTTTCCACAAAAGGTAGGCTCACGCTTTATGCCGATGGATTTTGTAGAATAAAAACTGTTTGTGTCAAAAAAAAATCGTATCTTTGCAGCCGATTTTATGAGGGAGTAATTGGCGACACAGGTCGTGAATGGTATCAACAGATCACTGGCTTTTAGTAGCTTGGTGCCACTCATAAGCAATGAGACTCATGGTTCCACGTTGTCGTGACTATGAGTATTTTTGTTTTTTGCGCCTCCATATTATCACAAAATTGATGAATAGTATAAAAGTAAGAATATGTCAAGATTTTTCTTTTTTGCAGCATTTCTGATATTCATTATCTTCATGCTTGCGCTGGATTTAGGTGTCTTTCACAAGAAAGACCATGAAATAAAGATTCGCGAAGCAGCCCTTTGGACTGCCATCTGGGTGGTACTCGCCATGCTCTTTGGCGTTCTGCTCCTATTCCATGCTGAGTGGGTACACGACATCCGCTGTATCGAGGACCTTCTTGCCTATGTCAAAGGCACCGACCTCGCACCCCTTATCCAGCCCGACATGAGCTATACCGAAGCACTGAAAATCTACCGCAAGGAAATCTTCTCACAGTATCTGGCAGGTTATTTCCTCGAGGAATCCCTCTCCATCGACAACATCTTCGTGATGATAATGATTTTTGTTAGCTTTGGCATCAACAAGAAGTACTACCACCGTGTGCTCTTCTGGGGCATCCTCGGTGCCATTGTCATGCGCTTCCTCTTCATCTTCTTGTTGGGTGCGCTGGTCAGTCGCTTCTCTTGGGTGCTCGCCATCTTCGGTGTCATCCTCATCTATAGTGGTGTCAAGATGTTCTTCAACAAGACTGACGAACATATCGACACTGCCAATCACCCCATGGTCAGGTTGGCAAGCCGCTATTTCCCCGTCACTCGCGAGGTGCGCGACCACAGCTTCTTCGTCCATCTCGACGGGCGCAACTTCATGACCCCGCTCTTCCTTGTGCTGCTAGTCATCGAGTTCTCCGATATTATCTTTGCCGTCGACAGCATCCCCGCCGTTTTCTCTGTCACTACCGACACCTACATCGTATTCTTCTCCAACATCTTTGCCATTATGGGTCTGCGTTCCCTCTTCTTCTTGCTCAGCAATGTTGCCGACCGTTTTTGGCTGCTCCACTATGGCTTGGGTCTTCTGCTCTGCTTCATCGGTGTCAAGATGATTGGACACGAATTTTTCCACTTCAACATCACCACCGTCCATTCGCTCATGATTATTTTGGGCATCCTGGTCGGCTCAGTGCTGCTCTCGCTCATCTTCCCCCGTCGTAAGAAGAACAATGTGTCGCTGGGATAATTCCTAAGCCCTACAACCTTTTTGTCGCATGACTCTGGTCGAATCCTTTCTGCTGGCGTTGGCGCTCTGTGTCGACAGTTTTGTTGTCTCCACCACCAGCGCTTTCAAAAGCAAGATGCCCTATAGCAGGGGTCTTCTGCTGGCGTTCGTTTTGGCTATCTTTCAAGGACTCTTCCCCTTGTTGGGTGCCTTACTCGGTGGAGCCTTCAAAGAGGTCGCCTCTGCCGTCGATCATTGGATTGCATTCGGCCTGCTGCTTATTGTCGGAGGCAAAATGATATGGGATGCTTTCCACGACGATAAAGATGATGCCACCCTCGATGTCACCCAAATCGGCACCATGTGCCTCCTTGGCGTTGCCACCAGCATCGATGCCTTTGTGGTCGGCATCGGTTTTGGGCTTAGCAGCACCCGTTGGGAGACCCTCGTTACGGTGCTGGTCATCTTCGTCGTCACCTTTGTGGTCTCTGTTGTCGGAGTCTTTTTAGGCAAACGCAACATTCCCGTGCCCGAGAAGGCTGCCACAGTCCTCGCAGGCATTGTGCTGATAGCTTTGGGCACCTACACCCTGCTCCAGCACACCCTCCTCTAGCGGGCTGCGAATCGCAGCACCACCTCTATGGGGTAGTGGTCTGAAATATACGGCACTCCGTAGTCGCCGTTCAGTGTTCTGAAACTCAATACGTCCCAACCTCTCACAAAGTAGTGGTCTATGCGCGATGGATTGCACTTTCCAAATCCGGTAAAAGTATAAGCAGTGTCGCTCGTCGGGGCTATGTCGCGTGCCGACAGCAGCCCCATTCCCTTCAGCGGCATGAAGATACTGTCGTCTATACCCGAATTCATGTCTCCGCCCAGCAGCACCGGACCCTCGCACTGGTCGGCCAAGGTGCATAGTTGCTTCACCGAGTTCATGCGTGCCACCTTCCCTATGTGGTCCAAGTGCGTGTTCATATAGGTAAAGTTCTTGCCCGTGTGCACATCCTCGAACGTGCCCACCGTTACCGTCCTACGGCAGGCGGCGTCCCAGCCATAGCTCACGCTGTCGGGCGTTTCGCTCAGCCAGTAGGTGTGCCAGCCTATCAGTTTCAAACGGTCGGACTTGTAGTATATGCACATGCTCTCGCCCAGCGTGTCCCCGTCGTCGCGGCCCACGCCTATGCGCTGGTATTCGCAGCCCAGCACGCTGTCGAGATATGCCATTTGGTCGGGCAGCACCTCTTGCATACCCACCGCGTCGGGATTCTCTTTCAATATCATCGCTGCCACCGCGTCGCGTCGGTATTGCCAAGCATTCTCCCCATCGTCTTCCCACACCCCGTTGTAGCGTATGTTGAACGACATGAAGGTCAGGCTGTTGTCGTTGCAGCTCACCAGCGTCATGGTGGTGGCCATCAGTATTATTAGGGCTAGTCTCTTCATCGCTTTGCGGGGCGTTATTTGATAGTCTCTATAGCTTCGATAGTCCAGTTCTTGAAGAATGCCATCACCTTCTCGCGGCTATAGCTCTTCTCCTCTTCCAGATAAGCGCTGTTCTGTATATGCAGCACCTCGCCTTCGCGGCTCAGCACCACCAGCACTGGGTAGCCGAAGCGGCCGGGGTTGCGCAACCGTTTCAGCATATCGGTATTCTTATGCTCTTTCGACGTGTTGAGGTGGATATACACAAAATGCTTCTCCACAAATTGGTTGATTTCCTTGTCGGTAGTGATAAAGTTGGCAAACCGCAGGCACCACGGGCACCAGTTGCCGCCCACCTGGCATATCACCAAGCGGTTTGTGTTGCGTGCTATCTCCAGCGCCTCGTCAATCTGCGACATCGGGTCGAGTTCCTCGTCATACACCTTCTTCAGCCCCTTCTCATCCTTCTGGGTGCTCTTGACGGTAGTCTGTATCGCGTTCTTAACTGCTTTATTCTTCTGTTGGGCAAACACTGGTATTGCCAGCAGCACGGCAATGACTAAAACAATAACTCTTTTCATGTTAATTATTAATTTTCAATTTTTATTTTTTAATTTTTAATTCTCAATACGTCTTGCTCCACACCTCTTCCACATACTTGCCGGCAAAGTCGATAAACACCCGCACCTCCACGCGGTAGTCCAAACTGGGGTCGGTGGTGCCTGCTAGTTCCTTATCGGCCATGCTTGCCAGTTTTCGGGTTATCGACCGCACGTCGTCAGTATTCGTGTTGCGAGCAATCACCGTGTTGTCGTTCAGCGGCTCGTAGAATCCGTAGAACGTGGTGCGGAAAACCTGTTCAATCTCTGTTTCTTCCAAATACTTAGGTGCATGGTACAGCTGCCAGGTTATCTTACAGTCTATGGTGTCGTCCTCCTGTCGTGAACAGCCCATCAGGCAGCATACCGCCATCAGTATCAATAGTCCTCGTTTCATAGTGTAATTGTTCTTTGTTTTGGCACCTTCCGCCGTCGTTGGGGAAGACTAATCAAATTGCAAAAATACGAAAAAAATCTGTATTAACGTTTTTTTTTCTTCATCAGACGAATTGATAGGTGTTGTTACTCCGTGACGTTGTTTGGCTCGGCATAGTGAGCAAGCTCTCTCTGCTCTCACCTTATACAACGTCGAGGTCTTTTTCATCCCATTTTGAATACTCTTTGCCTCCACTCTTAGGAGTGGAGGCAGAGCGAACCCAGAGCGAACCCAGAGCGAAGGCAGAACGAACCCAGAACGACAGCGTTCGTCTGTTATAGTTATACCCAAAAGAACAAAAATTAGGGTGCCGCTTTGCGAAAAAAAAGTGGCAGAACGTTGCAAAAAGCGAGAGCAAAGAAAGGTCACCTTCTTTGCCGAGCTAATGCGACGTCACGAAGTAAAGTGGCGCACGATAACAATAACAATAACAATAACAGTAACAATAGGGATGAGACCTCTGTTCCCTTCCAGTTCATAGTTTGCAAGGCAGACACAGTGATTGACAGCTACATACGTCTAACTATGAACTATGAACTGTGAAATGCAATGGTTTTTGGTTTTGTGTGGTATTTGATTACTGTAACAATTATTTTACTAAGCCTCAAAGCCGTGATTTGCTTGCGCATGTAGCGCTGCGCTACAGTGCTACAGTGCTACAGTTAGTTTTAGAGGTGTACATTTCTCAATGTGCAATCTACAAAATCTCTAATTCTCAAATTCTTGATAAGCATAAAATAACTATAAATAGTGATTCTGGGTTTTGCTAAAGGCGAAAAAGAACTGTAGCACTGTAGCGCTGTAACAGTCCCTTAGTATCGTCAATCTACGTGAGAGGTCGAACTGCGCACAAATTATTCTATATCAATCAAAAACGTATCTTTTCCAAACAAAGAAGTTAAAGAAGTTACACGGCACTTTTTGTGTCCATGTCAACATAATCAATTGTTAACAAGTATATTGCAGAGAAGTTACAAAGTTACAAGTTAAATGCATTGTGTTTTTTATGCAGTAATGACTATTATTATATAATTTATTATTATTCATTATATTACTATAATATATCACTCTTCCTATATCCAAAAACATAGGCATGTAACTTGTAACTTTGTAACTTTTACCGAATGTTTTGCCAAAAACAAAACACATATCCCATTTTACACCTTTGAACAGACAGGCAAACACAGCCCTCAAACACCTAGTCTTCCAACCGTTCGCGAGGTCGCACAAAGGTGCTATTCGGACTAACACCTCTCCTACACGTTTATCGGAAGAACCTAAAAATAGCGGACATTTGCGCGCAGATTGAAAACAAAAGAGTCTATGGGGATATTAGCAGCGCACATTCCTATTTTGCTGTTTAGAAAAGGGAGTTTAAGACTGAATAATACGTAATATTGCTAAAAAAAGTTAAAATGCGGCAAAAATGTATTAATTAGTTGCGTTTTTTTTTATTTTTGGTGTCTAATATAGTAGAAGCGTGCTTATGTTGATAAAATCGGAATGAGTAATAAAAACTTTTTATAAACGGATTTGGATTTTTTTGAACAGGTTTCATCGGCTGCATGAAGAAAAAGGGTCATAGTAACGAGGATCATAGTTACGAACGTTTTGAGGCGTTGGTGGCCAAACACAAGAAGACCATCTCGCAGGTGGCTGTGGCGTTTCACTCGCCAGGCAGTTATCTGTTTAACGAGTTGGTGTGCGACCTTATTACCCACTTGTGGCTGGTGTGGCGCGACATGCCTACCGATCTGGTTGTCATCCGTGAGAGGAAGTGGATTTATTCCATTCTCTACCGCCATGCGCTCAACCTAGCGCGCAACGAGATGCGCCATCAGCAACATTACGTGTATGATGCCGACCTCTCCTATTTGACCGACACCGATACGGGCGACCCACTTGTCAATAGGCTCTACCATCTTATCGCCAAGCTGGGTGACGATGACCGAGATCTTATCATGCGGTATATTGCCAAAGTGCCCGTGAGGCAGCTGGCGAAGGAACGGGGCAAGAGTGAGCGTGCCATCTACCAGCATATTGCCAAGATACGTAGTGAGCTCTGTCGGCTCGATGCCGTGACTGAGGACGTTGACGATTAGTAATGGACGGCAATCCTTTGAACGACCGCTAAGAATCCTGTTTATGGGTTGCCTTTTGGGCAGGATGGAATTGATTAGGTGAATAAATAAGAATATTAAAGATAATAGACTATGAAAGAGCTAGAAAAAATGACTGACGACCGCAGGGTCGGGCTTGCAATGCAGCGAACTCGGGAAGTCCTCCTGCGGCAGGCCACTGAGAGTTGTCGGGTCGGTGGCGAGTCGCTGAGCGAGCTTTACCGCAGGGCAGAGCCCATGTCGTACGACACGCGTAAGAGTCGGCAGCGTATATGGTTTCGTGTGGCGGCGCCAGTGGTGCTTGTCGCGGTGTCTTTGGGTCTGATGGCGTCGTTGGGGATAGGTGGTGTGCGGCCAACCCCTCACGGCAATGCCATGAATCTAAGTGCTGACCGCGCCAATGCCATTGTATCAATCAACCATTTGCTAGAAAAACTATGAAAAAGACGCACATATTGATACTAGGGCTTCTCGTCGTTGTTGCCACCGTCGTTGTGGTGCAGGTTGTCAGGTACCTGCCTCGCGTGGTGCCGTACTGGCAGTGCAGCGAGGTGTACAAGCGCTACAGCCGTGTGGAGGGTGTGCGGGCGACCTATGTGAAGGACTACCGTATCAACGACACGCTGACGATAGGGGTGACGCTGCTGGAGGCGACCACAGACTCGGGGTGGGCGATGCTACAGGAGAACTTTGGCGTGCCTGTCGTCCCCAAGGAGTATGAGGAGCTTATCTGTGGTGATAGTAATAGGGTGACGCTTAAAATCATTCCCAAGAAGGAACCCCTCTGTTTGGAGGGAGACACGCTGGCAAATGATGTGTTTGCAGTATCATATTATAAACATACAATAGTCCATCTTGAAGTTAAGAACAGAATGCAATCAGACTTATTTATACGCAAACAAGTTGATGATATTGAGAAAAATGATATTCAACAATATTCAAATCATGAAAAAGACAATTAAGACAGTTGCACTGCTAGCAGTGCTGAGTGTGGCGGCAGTGGGCTGCCAAAAGGAAACAATCGCGGTACCTCAAACAGGAGTTGAATCATCGGAAACCGTATATACGGTGCGTTATGTCATTAATGACGTAACGCATACAGAAACGCTCATCGGTGAACAGGCGTGGGCAGACTTTCTGCAACGAATGATGGCACTTGCCGAAGAGGGGTATAGGATAACGATGTCGAGGAGTGCTAATTCAGCGCTATACTCGGATTCAAAAGAGGTGGTCACCTATACGACAAAGGACAAGAAGAAAGCGTTAGCCTGGATAAATGAAATGATGGAAGCGGGGTATATGGTGACGTTTTCGTTTAACCCACAGACGGGAGAATACACCTGTATTGCCTACAATTAGAAGAATAAAGAAGTAATTAGCATCAGTGCTGTTTGCAAAAAAAAAAAACAAGAAAGGCCATGAGACTGATAAAAAGAAGCCCCGCACATGTTGTGCGCCGGTGTGCGGGGCTAAATTGAGGGCACAAAGGCAGAGTTGAAGCCTGTTTTTGACTTTTTGACAAGGACGAAACACTTCTCCCCGCCCGCGAAGCCCACGGCATAGAGAGGTCTAAATGCCACCCGTAAGAACGCAGAAAGACCGACTTTATTGTGTGGGAGAAATAAAAAAATCTGCGAACCCCACGCAGCATGGCATGCAGACCGTGAATCCTCACACGAGAAAGGAGGAAATATATTATCAATTAAAAAAGTAAAGACACCATGAAAAACAACGAATATAAAAGATATGTCCGTCTAGGAGTTGCAGTTACATTCCTAGCCATGCTGTGTATGGTTCCGCTGGGGCATACGATGGCACAAAGCTATACCACGAGTTCGTCTCACGACTTTTTATTTGGCGAACCAACCGACAGCACCATAGTACGCAATTGGAATGACACAGTAGTTATAACGTGCTGCCGCTATTCGAACAATTATACGATTTCCCATGTTTTCCACATGCGCTATGCTACATCACCAACCACCAAGATGGTGAAAATACCAGTCTGGCACAATGTATATGGAGAAATGGGGGATAGGATTAACGATGTGAGGATAGTTGACAGCCTGTGCTACTTTTGTGGAACAAGGGTGAAAAAGACAGGACAGTATATTGAATATGACGAAGAAGGGCATGCCTACTTGGAGAGCATATATGATACATGCGGCATTATGGGGTACTTTACGTTCAACAGCTCGCTAGATGTGACAGGAGGGCTCTATCTGTTTGAGTTGATCAAGGTGAAGTCGGCAAGGCGTATGGCCGTGTATCGTCCTATCCCGTCGGTTCTGACCGGGATGTTGATAGTCTGCGGATATGGACCCAGCGAAAATGGCACTTGTCTGGTGGAATTGAGCAACAGTCTTGCGTCTCCCAACCAGTGGAACTACAACGTATTGGTTCCTTCTGATGAGAATGAAATATTGACGGATGTGGCGGTTACCAACAGTTATTTGGTGACCACTTCAATTTTTGAGAACGATAGGCATATAATAGTGTTTAGGGGAACAAAAAATAGTTGGGTGAATGTGTTTACCGAGATGACATCTGATACGCAAGAACGATACAAATACAATATAGGATCTCATAATCCAGATGGATGTGATAGTTATGGTTTTTTGAGAAGAAAGTACACTCCCGCATTGTTGTGTCCAAAAGGCGACGGATTTATGGCCGGAGTGTCGGCCGTGCCAGACCAAGAATCATTACCTGGTTGGTATGTTCCTTCGTGGAATTCGTCAGTTCTATTATTTGACATGGACGATGTGAGTAGCATGAATGAATATCAGGTGGTATCAGCAGGTATGCGACCTCGTTTGAAAGAATTGACCTATTTGTCAATGATGGACGCGGTCGGTATACTCTACCGTGCCCAAAGGGACGTGATTCCAGACAGCGAATATACTGTACTTCAGTTTCCTCTACTGAATAAGGTGCAGGTGTGTGAGTCGTATACGGATACGTTGTTGCGTAAGAATGGTGGCGAGTTTCAGTCCATTGATACGTACAGGAGCCACTCAGTGTCGATAAGCGGCATCAAATGGCAGGAAGGCGTACCGTACGACGGCGTTCAGCGACAGTATAACAGAAGTAACAGTTGTTTTGTAATGTATGGAGAGAATAAGATTGCTAGAAGACCTGTTTTGTCATACATGAATGACATAAGTACTTTTGATATTCCATATACGGAAGAACCTGCTTATTGTGTGCACTCAAATACGGTTGTGCCAGTAGAAAATATGACAATGCATTGCTCACACTAAAAATAATATAATATCATGAAGAAATTAGTTTTATTAATGCTGGCAGTGCTCTGCATGGAGATGGCGCAGGCGCAGCTGAGCGACACGGTAAGGCACCGCAACCGCAATTATTACTATTCGCAATGGTTCGACACATGCAAGTGTTGCTATAACGGAACCGAGAGCGATCCGGCACATCTCTTTCTAAGGGAGGTGGGCGGTGCGACAGTATGGCAAGAACGAGCATACTCCGACTATACATCGGCGCCGTTGGAAATACTGGGAGTGGCTCTGATGGTGAAGCATGAGGGACTGGACCGAGCATGGATGTGGGACGACACAAACTATGGGCCGGAATATGTGTACGTGGGGTACTACGACTCTGCCAACTACCAGATGTTGATATTGGATTCGGCGAGGTGGGACACGGTTCCGCCTAAGACGATGGAGGTGAGACTGACAGAGACGCCGGAGTACTACAGGCCCGTCACGGATCCGTACCCCGGGGGACTGGGCTATTGCTATGTGTACGAGGCGTATTTTGAGAAGCCGTTAACGGTGGATTCGGTATTTTTTATGATAGGCTCCCTGCATGGCAATAGGAACAGCCAGTCGGAGCCCTACACCAGCCACTCCGAGCATAGGCTAGTCATATATCTGGAGGTAACATCGGGTTGGACAGGACAATGCGTACCGAATAACCCAGAGCAGCAACATATGACAAGAAGAGAATCTGGTTTATGGATAAACAATTATCCTAATCCAGTCGTGCCTGGGTATATGCCGAGGGGGTGGGGGCCGTTTATCCCGATAATAAGGCCGCAGAGCCTGCTGGAAGTCCGCTCCGCCGATTCGGTGATGGGGCATGTGACAGGAGGCGGCTTCTATATGGACAGCGTGAACGCGCAGATAGAGGCCGTGCCGGAGTACGGCTATGTGTTCTCACACTGGAACGACGGGGACACGGCCAATCCGAGGCATGTGACGGTGACGTGCGACACGTCGTTCACCGCCTATTTCGCGGAGGCGACCTACTACAGACTTGCCACTAATGCCTATCCTCCGGAGTACGGCACAGTGACGGGCGGCGGATATTACCCTGAGAACACGGACACGGTGATAACGGTGCAGCCCGTGGGAGAGCAGTATCGTTTCCTGGAGTGGCACGACCACGACACCGCCAACCCGCGACGTGTGAGGGTGGAGCGTGACACAATGTTCACGGCCGTATTCGAGGCGGTGGCGGAC
>JAFWQP010000059.1 GCA_017509045.1 Bacteroidales bacterium | reverse complement strand
GTCGTCCTCATAGTCGCGCCCTATCCAATGCGCATGCCAGTCGTCGGGCGAGAGGAGGCTTATTTCGAATTGCTGTACTTCGCTTTCGGTAGTGGCTTTCTTATTGTTCTTGCCGTAGGTGAGGGTGGCGTAGACCTTCCAAAAGGCGATGTCGCGGCTGTGCAGTTGCTTGCCCTCGTAGGGAATATAGAGCATGTCAGACGATTCGATAACGCCCGAGTCCCAGAGGTCACCGATGCCCTGCTCGGCATTCTCGCGTGTGGAGGCCACCACGATGCGGTAGGTGGTCTGCATCACATTGCTCTGTTTTGTCTCATACTGCCAGCTGAAGCGGGGCTGGGCTGTTGCCAATGCCTGCGAGCCGTCCTGCGACTCAACTGTTAGGTTGACCAGTTCGATTTTGCTGCCACAGGCCGAGAACAGCATGGCAAGGAGGATGGTGGATAGGATTTGTTTCATAATTGTCTTTTTCTTGTTATTTGGGAAGTCCGAAGACCTTTGTCATTTCTTGCATCTGTCCGTCGGTCATGCCTTCTGGCTCGAAGCCCATGCTTTTCGCCGCCATGTAAATCTGTGCCGCCTTGTTCAGCACGTCCACTTGGTCGAATGCCGACATGATGTTGGTGTCTACGGCAAACACACCGTGTTTCTCCCACATCACCACGTCGTACCCCTCTTCGATGGCGTCGATGGTTTCCACAGCCAGTGCCACGCTCGACGGCAGCATATAGCGCACAATGCCCAGACCTAGCGGGCAGAATGCCTTCGTCTCAGGTATCATCGACCACAGTAGCCGTGTCAGCACGTCTTTTTCTAAGAAAGGTCGGTGGTGTGTCATCGCCACCAGCTCTATCGGGTGTGTGTGCAGCGATGCCTTGTAGTTCGAGCCTTTGGCAATGAGATAGTCGTGTACGCTCAGGTGTGATGGCAGCTCCGATGTGGGGCGCACCTCTTGGTCGGCAATTATCTCGTAGTGGGCGCAGTCGTCCGTGATGCGTATCACCGAGCCGTTTGCCATAGGCTCCCGTGCCAAGTCGCGCATACGGCGGTTGGTTCCTTTGCAGTAAAAGTAGCAGTCCTGCAGATGGGGTAGGGTGGTGCCAATCGCCCGTCTTTCGCCGAGGGAAGGCAGTCGCCTAATCTCCTCGTCCACGCAGTCGGTGATGTTGATGACGATATTGCCACCGTTGCGTTCTGCCCAACCTTTCTGCCACAGGTAGCCTGCCACCTCCGCCACTTCGTTAACGCGGCGCGTCAGTTCTGTTCTGTTATCTAGTATGCTCATAGCAGTTGCGGTAAAAAGGTACTAACAATCAATACGACAATGCCGATTAGCAGCACCACTACCGTCATCTTCGACACACCTTTCCATTCCTTCAAAATAATCCCCCACACGTTGCTGAACACCACGTTCAGTGCCATCAGGATACACCAGCTGAAGGTAATCAGTGTCGGGTAGTTCGTCAAGAATCCCTTGCCGAGACTCAGTCCGAAGAATTGGCTGTACCACAGCAGTCCTGCCAGACAGCAGAACAGGATGTTGTTACCCCACAGCCGCCCTTGTTGGTAGTCTCCAAAGGTGTGGTTTTTGCCGTTTTGGTATAGACAGTAAGCGGCATTGGTGATAAAGCCGCCAAAGGTGACCAACATCGTTGCCGGCAGGCTTGCGAAGATGTCAGGCGTTGCAGTCCACCGCAGTGGCTCGCCAAAGCTCAGCCCGATATTGAAGCAGGCACTCATAAAGCCTGCCAGCAGTGCCACCGCGATGCCCTTGCCGAAGTTGAAATCCTTCACCGCCTTCTTCTTCTCCTCTTCGGGCAGAGCCTTGCTCTTCATGGCTCCAGCCACACCGATGATGGCAATGCCGATAAGTGTCACCACCACCCCGATAATCACCGCCGATGTCAGGTCTGACGCATGTCCTGTGAAGACAGGACCCAGTATCGCGCCCAAGCCTGCGCAAGTACCTAGTGCCAGACTTTGACCCAAAGCCACACCCAGATAGCGCATACTCAATCCGAAAGTCAATCCTCCCACACCCCACAACATGCCAAAAAGCATTGTCAGCAGTGATGCCTTAGGGTTTGAAGAGAACAGCTCCCACAACGACTCGCCCGCTGGCACAGCAATCAATGCCCCCACCAGCGGGAAGAGCAGCCAGGCGAACACCCCCTGCACCAGCCAGTAACTCTCCCAGCTCCAGTTCTTAATCTTGTTGATAGGCACGTAGCTACTCGACTGGCAGAACGCCCCTATCGCTATTACCAAAAGACCGATAAGTATCATCATAAGTTATCGATTTGAAGTGACATTTTTTTCGTACTCTTGCACTCTGCCGATAAACTCCTCACCCACAGGCACGCCGTTCTTCCAATTGAAGTAGTCGTACACCTCGCCAAAGGGTAGCGACTTCATCTCCTCCATCAGTGCCAGCCGTTCGAAGCCCTGTCCATTATCCTCGTATTTGCGCAGGGTTGCCAACGGCTCCAATAGGGCTTGCAGCAAGCATTTCTGTGTGGCGCGAGTGCCGATAAGGTAGGCTCCGATGCGGTTGATTGAAGCGTCGAAATAGTCCAGCCCGATATGGGCGCGATTCAGTGCCTCGGCACGCACTATCTCTTTGAATAGGTCAAGCGTTTGGTCGTTCATTAGCGTCACATGGTCTGAGTCCCACCGCACGGGTCGACTCACATGCAGCATCAACTCGGGCACGTACAGCAGCAGCGACGACACCATGTCCGCCACATTCTCCGTTGGCTCGTAATGTCCCGTGTCTAACGTGTAGATGACCTTCCGTGTGGCGCAATAGCCGGCATAGAAGTCGTGCGACCCTACCGTGTAGCTCTCCAACCCGATGCCGAACAGCTTTGCCTCCACGCAGCTCTTCATCCCCGGCAGCTCCTCTGCCAGTATCTCGTCCAGCGACTCTGCCAGCAGTTCGCGGTAACGGCGGCGTTCCACCGTCAGGTCTTTCAGCCCATCGTGCACCCAGATATTCATCATGCAGGGGTCGCCTTGTGCTCGTCCCATCTCGTCGGCGATGCGGCGACAGCGTTTGGTGTGCTCAATCCAAAAGGCGCGTATGGTGGGGTCGGGGTTGGCCAACGACAGGTCGCCGCTCTTAGGGTGAC
>JAFWQP010000058.1 GCA_017509045.1 Bacteroidales bacterium | reverse complement strand
AGCACTAGCATACAAGGCGTTAAACAAAGGGTCGGATGTATCGGTGTACCACTGCGGTGCCTCCGGGTCGTGGTTGGCGCAACGCCACCAGTCGTAGATACCATACATATACGTCGGCTCCGCGCCGATAATCGTGTCTCCAACAGGCCGCTGGGCCCGTGCCATGCTTATTTCGCTAACCAACAGTACTGCGACTATCAGACAAAATCTAACGTTACATTTCAATTTAATTCGATTTTTCATTTTTTTATGTATTAAATTATTATTAAAGGAAACATCTAAAAATACGAAAAAGAGTAAAATTTAAAATTATAAACTTTTGATTATCCGATTGTTTGAAATTCTCTGATTTTGTAATACTTGATTAACAGAACCTACCTTAAAATATTATTTAAGATTTGATTCTATTCGATTATCGAATACAGCATCCCATTCTTGTTCGTTACGAGTGTGTAATATGCATATAGTCTGTTTTTTCATCGACATGGTAACCACCTCAAGACCATCTTGATCTTGACAATTGGAATCCTTCGAATTGTATACTATCTCTGGATATTTTCTGCGGGTCTTTCTAGTCCACACGTCTATCGCTGTCTCCTCTATCATCTCTTGCGATATATTAAACTTCTTTACCAGATACTCCCACCCCGCCGAGTCGGTCGCCTCGAGCAGCGTCACCGCCACCGTCAGCGTGTCGTTCAGGCGGTAGTCCTTCACATACGTCGCACGCACGCCCTCCACACTGCTGTAGCGCTTGTACACCTCGCTGCACTGCTCGTAGGGCACCGTGCGCGGATAGCGGATGGCGACAACAGCCACAACAGCAATGAGGATGCATGTCAGCAGTGTTATCAAGTTTGTCCGTTTCATGCTATCTGCGTTACTAATGCATCAATAGTACTAATATGGGCCAGGCGGCTGCCTCCCATGGTGGTCATGTAGTATCCGTCGCCTGTAGGCGCGGCTACGGCAAATACCAGCACCGCCACGAAGGTAATGCCAACGGGAACCATATTATGTAGGCCAAAACTGGCATACGGCCGTTTGCTGACACCGCATTCGTCGCAATAGCGGCGGAACAGTGGTGAGAGATGCGGGAAGATGCTTTGGATGGCAAGAAGCAGACCGCCTAGGGCTATGGCATACAAGATGATGCGTATGATGCGGTCGTTGCCTAGCCGGCCACACAGCACCATGCTCCACACCGCCGCACCCAGACACACTGCCGCCGACAGCACCTGCGTCCACACTAACGTTTGGCGGCCCCTTGGGGGCTGCTTTGGCATTTCACCATGCGTCACGCAGTAGTCGGCTAACAGCCTATCCAACTCCTCGTCGGTCAACGACGGCAGCTTACCTGCACGTTCCTTGCGGAGTCCCCACTCACGTCTTAACTCTTCGAGCAGGTCTGTCTGCGATTGTTCTCTTTTTGTTTTCATATATCATTATATTTAGCGTTGAGTTTTCGTAGTTTTTCCCGTATCTTGTTCAACTGGCGGAACACATACGCCTCGCTCCTTCCGATAGACTTGCCTATTTCGGCGAGACTGATATAGTTGAGATACTTCTTCAAAATATTCCTTTCGTCTTTATTGAGCAGTGCTATCAGCTCGTAGAGCCTATCGACAAGAGGAGACTGCCCCGCTTCGTCCTTCACGTCGGGCAGCGTATCGCTGTAGGTTATCAGGCTGTTGTGCCTCTGCTCGTTGCGCACTAGGTTGAGTGCCTTGTGGCTCAGAACCACGTACACCCATGCACTCTCCGCCTCGTCGTCCATGTCGGCAGGACGATTGGGATAGACCTCCCAGAGGTGGGTGGTCAGGTCGCACAGCAATGCCTTATATTGGTAGCCCCCTTTGGGATAGTACCCTCCAGCCACCAATCTAAGGGTGTTGTCGTACTTGGCCACCAGTGCCTTGTTTTGGCTCTCCAACGATACTATGCCATTTTTGTCATGCATTCCGAACCAGTTGTTGAAACTTTTTTGTACATATAAACCCGCGAAAATCGAGAATCTTTCACCTTGGGTTATCTTTTATGATTTTTTAACATGTTTTTACTCTTTTCTGGAATATGATTATCTGCAATTCGCCGAAACGTCCCGACGGGGCAACGAGATAATGGCCCAAGGCAACGTTGTGCATAGCGATAACAAAGAAAGCCCGCTTTCTTTGCCGAGCCAAAGCAACGTCACGAAGTAACGCCTTGGGGTTATGATAATTTGGGATAATTAGGGGTGCTGAAACTGCTGGCGAAGTGTGAAAAATGGGTGTTGAAAAGGAATAAATGTCCATTAATCCAATTTTTTTTCGTATCTTTGCTTTTTATAAATAAAACGAAGAATGGACACTATCATCATCTTAGATTTTGGTTCTCAATACACTCAGCTGATAGCTCGTAAGATTAGAGAATTGAATATTTATTGCGAAATACACCCCTACAACAAGATTCCTGCCTTGACGGAGGAGGTGAAGGGGGTGGTTTTTTCGGGCAGCCCGTACAGCTGCAACGCTGCCGACGCGCCTATACCCGACATGAGCCAGATTAAGGGTAAGTTGCCTTTGTTGGCAGTGTGCTACGGGGCACAGTATTTGGCGAAGTATGGCGGTGGCAGCGTGCAGCAGTCCGCCACGCGCGAGTATGGCCGTGCCAACTTGCAATATGTGGACGCCAAAAGTCCGTTGATGAAGGGTGTGCCGACGGGCAGCCAGGTGTGGATGAGCCACGGCGATACGATAGAGCGGCTGCCGGAGGGCTATCATGTGATTTGCTCCACCGCTACGGTGAAGAATGCAGGCTATAAGATTGAGGGCGAAGAGACCTACGCCATACAGTTCCATCCCGAGGTGCACCATTCGGTGGACGGGTTGACGCTGCTGCGCAACTTTGTGGTGGACATCTGCGGCTGCGACCAGTCGTGGACACCCGAGTCGTTTATCGAGACCACCGTGGCCGAACTGCGCCAGAAGGTGGGCGGCGACAAGGTGGTGCTGGGACTGTCGGGCGGTGTGGACTCGACGGTGGCGGCAGTGCTGCTCAACCGCGCCATAGGGCATCAGCTGCACTGCATTTTCGTGGACAACGGCCTGCTGAGGAAGAACGAGTTTGAAGGAGTGTTGGAGTCGTACCGCGATATGGGGCTGAACGTGAAGGGGGTGGATGCGAAGGAGCGTTTTTATAGTGTGCTGGCAGGCGTTACCGACCCGGAGAAGAAGCGCAAGGCGATAGGGAAGACATTTATCGACGTGTTTGACGCAGAAGCAAAACTGATAACTGACGCGAAGTGGTTGGGTCAGGGTACGATATATCCCGATGTGATAGAGTCGAGCTCGGTGAAAGGTCCGTCGCAGACCATCAAAAGCCACCACAATGTGGGCGGATTGCCCGACTATATGAAGCTGCAACTGGTGGAGCCGCTGCGGAGCCTGTTTAAGGACGAGGTGCGCCGTGTGGGTCGCCAGCTGGGCATCAAACAGGAGCTGATTGGACGGCATCCGTTCCCAGGTCCGGGTTTGGCAATACGCATATTGAGCGATGTGACGCCCGAGAAGGTGCGCATTTTGCAGGAAGTGGACGACATCTTTATTCAAGGATTGAGAGACCACGACTTGTACGACAAAGTGTGGCAGGCAGGCTGTATGCTGCTGCCGGTGCAGAGTGTGGGAGTGATGGGCGACGAGCGTACCTACGAGAGCGTGGTGGCACTGCGGGCGGTGGAAAGCGTTGACGGCATGACGGCTGACTGGAGCCATCTGCCCTACGATTTCCTTGCCAAGGTGTCGAACGATATTATCAACCGTGTGAAGGGCGTGAACCGCGTGGTGTACGACATTAGCTCCAAGCCGCCAGCAACGATTGAGTGGGAGTAAAATATTAAATTGAAAAGTGAAAATTGAAATTTGGCTGGCGCACCCATTTGTCTGATCTCTATTCACTGAATTGCTATGTAACTATGATAATAATGAATCAACACCATTTGAGAATCGATAGTAGATTATTGAAGATGCTACTCTGTGTGAGTATGTTTTTCAATTTTCAATTTTCAATTCAGCAAAGGCTCAGATGCCAGGCGGCAAGGCTGTGGAGGTGTCGCATAAAACTCAGCTGCTGAATGGCAAACGTTATTTCGTGCATATCGTGGAACAGGGTCAGACGGTGTATGCCATATCGCGTGCATACGGACTGAAGGAGGTGGAGGCGGTGACGAAGAAGGATATCCATTTCTTGCAGATAGGCGACACGGTGTGGCTGCCCTGCAAGGGTCAGAAACTGTCGGACGGCACTGTGGCACCACCTGCCACAGAGAGTCGCACCAGCGTGAAGGAGGAGCCTAAACCTGCTGCGACCTCGACGACAGAGGGGCAGGCTGTGGGCGAAGCCGCCGTGGTGCGGCCACGGGTGAACCCGCAGAGCATTGTGGTGTCGCTGATGATGCCACTGAACTTGAGCCAGATGGATAAGATTTCGACTTCGAAGTTCGATGTGGAGCAACGCGGAAAGACGAATTATAAGAGTTTGGAGTTTATCCAGTTTTACGAGGGTCTGCTGCTGGGCTTGGAACGGTTGGAGAAGATGGGCTATAATGTGACACTGAATGTGGTGGATGTGGAAGGCACAAGCGACGAGGCGGTGGAACAGGCGTTCCGCAGCCATAATGTGGCGCAGTCGGATTTGCTGATTGCTATGCTGACCCGACAGCCGTTTGACAAGGCGGCGGCACTGGCTAAGGAGGCACAGCTGTTTATCGTCAATCCGGTGGCGGACCGTGCCGAGATTGTGGTGAACAATCCGTATGTGTTTAAGTGCCAACCTTCGACCGAGGCGATGGCACGGACTACGGCACGAGTGATACACCGCACCCTGCCTAATATGCCGGTGTATGTGGTGCATTCGGGCGCGAAGGCGGAACAGCCCGCTCTGACGGCTCTGACCGCCGAGATGGACCGCTACAGCGATATGAAGTATACGTTGGTGGATTGGGCGAAGAGCAGCCAGCTGACCACCCTGCTGAAGGGCAGCGGACAGTCGGTGGTGGTGAGCCTCTACCAACAGGACAAAGCGAAAAACCGCATCTACAGCTCGCAGCTGCTGAACAAGCTGTCGGCATTTAAGAGTAGGACGCCGTATTTGGTGACGTTCGACGACTGGTCGGCAGTATACGGCGATGTGGATTTCGCACAATTGCAGAATCTGAACTATCATACTTTTTATGCCGACTGGGATATGGCGAATCCGCAACATAAGGCGTTTGTGGAGCTGTTTCGCGAGCGGTATAAGACGGAGCCTACCAGCACTTACGCGGGCATGGCGAACGATATTATCCTGTATTTCGTGTGCGGCATTCAGCAGAAGGGTACCGACTTCTTTAAGTCGCCCGCCATCGTGCTACCGCAAGGGGTGCTGTATCCGCTGTCGTTCTCGCACACCCGAGCCGACTACGGCTTCGAGAACCAGCAGGCTCTGCTGTATAGAATGACTGACTTCCGCTTTACTCCCATACCATGAAGCAGACTACTATACAGAAGGAGTTCCGCCTTACGGGGATGGGGTTGCACACGGGACGCACGGTGACGGTGACGGTATGTCCGGCTCCGCCAGACTTCGGCATCGCCTTCCGTAGGACGGACCGCTTTAATATCGTCACGCAGCCCGCACTGGCTACAGCGGTGAGCGAAACGGTGCGCGGGACGACCATCGGCACGGGTAGGCATAGCATAGCGACGATAGAGCATCTGATGTCGGCGCTGCACGGCTGCCAGCTGGACAATGTGCTGGTGGAGCTGGACGGCGGCGAGGTGCCTATCCTCGATGGGTCGGCACGCCCCTGGCTGTTGCAGATAACGAGAGTGGGCATCCGCGAACAGGATGCTGAACGACGGGTGTTTGCCTTCGACGAACCGCTGCATTTCGAGTTTGAGCCGACAGGGTCGGTGTATGACGTGGAGCCTGCCGACACGTTTGCAGTGGACTGTGTGATAGATTTTGCAGGCAGTGTGATTGGGAGGCAGAGGGCACATATCGACGATTTGTCGCAGTATGCTGCCGGCATCGCACCGTGTCGCACGTTTGTGTTTCTGCACGAGATTGAACCGCTGTTGCATCTGAACCTTATCAAAGGGGGTAGTCTGGACAATGCCTTGGTGTATGTGAACAAGGAGTTGGGACACTGCCAGCTGCGAAGGCTGGGAAGGACGTTCCACAAGGATCCATCGCAGTTCAGGGTGCACGACGGAGTGCTGAACACCACAGAGCCCTACTACACCAACGAGCCGGCACGACACAAGCTGCTGGACTTTGTGGGCGATGTGAGGCTGGTAGGAGTGCCGCTGAAAGGGCATTTCTCCATATATAAACCTGGACATAAGGCTAATGCCGCATTTAGTAAATTTTTAATCGACTATATTCATCAAAAACTGAGAAAATGATATTGAACGACATACACCCCGATGCAAAGATAGGCAAGGATGTGAAGATAGGCAACTTTACCACCATCTGCGAGGATGTGGTGATAGGCGACGGCACGGTGATAGAGCCAAATGTGACTATCTATCCCGGTGCCCGTATCGGCAAGGAATGCCATATCTTCCCCGGCTCGGTAATCTCCGCCATACCGCAGGACTTGAAGTTCGCTGGCGAGTATACCACTTGCGAGATTGGCGACAAGAATGTCATCCGCGAATGCTGCACTATCAATCGTGGCACCTCGGCATCAGGTCGTACCGTGATTGGCAACAACAACCTGATTATGGCATACGTGCATGTGGCGCACGACTGTGTGGTGGGCGACAATTGTGTGTTTGCCAACAACGCCACGCTGGCAGGACATGTGATAGTGGGCGATTACGTGATATTGGGCGGTAAGACCGCCTGCCTGCAGTTTATCCATATTGGCTCGCACGTGATTACGGCGGGAGGGTCGTTGGTGGATAAGGATATACCTCCCTTCGTGAAGGCGGCACGCTATCCTATCTCATACGCGGGTGTCAATTCGCTGGGACTCCAACGGCGGGGTTTCTCGCGTGAGAGTATCAACAATATCTCCGACATCTACCGCTATGTGTTCCAGAAAGGGATGTCTATCAGCCACGCTGTGGAAGAGGTGAAGGCGCGCTATGGTCAGACCGACGAGGGCAAGCAGGTGCTGAGCTTTATCGGCAGTGCCAATACGGGACTGATGAAAGGATATACGTTTATGAAGAAGTGAGTTTTTGAAGTAAGAAGTATGAACTCAGAACTAAGAAGTATAAAAATTATAAAAACCTAATAATATGAAGAAGTTATTGATTGCTTTAGGCATTATTGCCATTATCGCCACAGTCAGTTCTTGCAAGAAGAAACGTTGTGTGTGCTATACCTCGCGCACGGGTTATCCTACTGCCCGCAGCTATGAGCCGAGGTCGGGTTCGAGCTGTGTCGACACCCTGGAATGGCAGGCTGCCGACAGTTCGGGCGACCTGTTGAGGAAGATCTGCGCGGAGGAAATTTAAAGAATTAAGAATTCGTTAATGTGTTAATTCGTTAATTCGTTAATTATCGATGCGCCAAGGACTAACACATTCACACATTCACACGTTAACACATTCACACGTTAACACATTAACACATTCAAAAAAGACTTACACATTAACACATTCACACGTTAACACATTCCATTTTTACTTTTCACTTTTCAAGAATTGCTTCATAATCTCGATGGGATGAACGGCGTGGATGCCTGTGCCATCGAGGATTTGCTGACGGCATGAGGTGCCAGGGGCTGCGACAATCATGGGTATGTTGGTGTCAGAGTCATGTTGCTGTGTGGCTTTGCGAATGGTGGGGAAGAGTATCATCTCGCCTATCGCCAACGAGGTTTTGTAGTGCTCTTTTTCATAGCCGAATGAGCCGGCCATGCCGCAGCAGCTGCTGGGGATGATGTGCAGTTGGCAGCCCTTGAGGAGGTGCAGCATCGCTGCAGTCTTGTCGATTCCTACAAGCGACTTTTGGTGGCAGTGGCCGTGGAGCCATATCTCGACGGCATCGGTGCGGAACTGTTCGGCGGTTATGTTGCCACGAGCCACTTCGCGCATGATGAACTCATCGTATAGCAGGCAGTTGGTGCCTAGCCGCTCGGCATCGGAGCGCATGGAGTCAGGCACCAGAGCAGGGTATTCGTCGCGGAAGGTGAGTATGCAGCTGGGCTCGATGCCGACGAGGGGTGTGTGGTCGGTGATGATGTCGCGTAGCAGGCGCACGTTCTTTTTTGCATAACGGGCAGCAAGGCGCAGGCAGCCCTTGGAGATGGCAGCACGACCGCTTTCGGCTGTTTTGGGTACCACCACTTGGTAGCCCAGCGCGGTGAGTAGCTGGGCAAAGGTGTAGCCCAGCTCCGCCTCCTGCAAGTCGGTGAATTCGTCGGCAAAGAGGTATACCCGTTTCTGCTGCTGCCCCTTTCTGCCCTTGAGCCGTTGGTACACCTGTCGGCGTATGCTCTGCTTGCTAAGGGTGGGGATGCTGCGCTCGGGGGCAAAAGAGACTATCCGTTTGATGAGCGCGGAGGTGAGTGGGTCGGTGGCGAAGAAGTTGTATAGGGGGCGTACCGTGCGGCCTAGTTGTTCTATCATTGCCATGCGTGCCACCATCCAACTGCGGAAGGGGGTGCCATGCTGGTCGTAAAGCATCTGCAGCACTTGCGAGCGGATGCGTGTCATGTCGACATTGGAGGGGCATTCGCCACGGCAGCCCTTGCAGGCGAGACAGCTGTAGAGCATCTCTTTCAAGGCTGCAGTATCTTCGGTATCCTTGTCGGGCAGTCCTCGGGTGAGCACTTCGCGCAGTACGTTGGCACGGGCGCGGGTGGACATCAGCTCGTCGCGAGTGAGTTTGAATGTGGGGCACATGGTGCCGCCGATGGTGTTGCTCTTGCGGCAGTCGCCTGCACCGTTGCACTGCTCGATGCTGCACATCAGGTCGCTGTCGTTGCAGCGGTAGCGCTGTTGCAAGTCGTAGCGCAGGCATTGGTCCATCGGAGGGGCGTCGACTATCTTGCCTATGTTGAACACGCCGTCGGGGTCCCAGCATTGCTTCACTTGGCGCATCAGCTGGTAGACCTCCTCGCCATAGATGATGGGGATGAACTCGCCACGCAGACGACCGTCGCCATGCTCGCCGCTGAGGCTGCCGTGGTGTTTTTTGACCAGCAGGGCGGTCTCCTCCGCCACTTGGCGGAACAGCTGGCGGTCGCGTGGCTGCTTGATATCGAGTATGGGACGCAGGTGCAGCTCGCCCGTGCTGATATGGCCGTAGTATACGCAGCTCAGTCCCAGACGGTCCATCATCTGTTGGAACTCGTCGAGGTAGTCGGGCAGTCGCTCGGGTGCGACGGCAGTGTCCTCGATAACGCCGATGGGCTTGGCGTCGCCTTTTACACCGGTGAGCACACCCAGCCCCGCCTTGCGCAGTGCCCACACACGGCTGATGTTGCTGCCGTATACGCGGCTGCAATGGTAGGCTAGGTGTTGGTCTAGCAGTTCCTGTTCGAGGGCATTGGCGTGGGCGTCCATCTCGTTGCCATAGAATTCGGCAATCAGCAGGGCGGCAGGCTCGCCTTCGATAAAAAAGCGGTTGCGGTCTTGGGTGCGGTTGTTACGGCATAGCTCTAGAATCTTGCCGTCCATCAGTTCCACCGCCACGGGGTTGTGACGTAGGGCGACGAGGTTGGCGCGGTAGCTTTTGGGCAGGCTGTCGCAATGGGCGCAGAGCACCATCTGCTGCTGGGGTGGCAGTGGGTCGAGCGACAGTTTGATGGCGGTGATGAAGCAGAGAGTACCTTCCGAGCCGGTGATAAGTGCGCAGAGGTCGGGCAGTCCCGAGGGGCTGTCGACCAGCGGGGCGATACATTCGTCGATGGCATAGCCGCAACTACGACGGCGCAAGCTTGGGTCGGGGAAGTTGTCGGCGATGAGTTGTCGGGTATGAGGATTGGCTGCCCACGATGCCAGCTGTGTGCGGATGCTGTCCATGATGGGACTGCTGGCAGGGTCAGCTGTGGAGAAAGGGGTACCATCGCTGAGCAGTCCTCGTATTTCCAACACATGGTGGCGGGTGCTGCCATACACCAGCGAGTGGGTGCCGCACGAGTTGTTGCCCACCATGCCGCCTATGCAGCATCGGTTGCTGGTTGAAGTCTCAGGGCTGAAGAATAGCCCGTAGGGTTTAAGAAACAGGTTCAACTCGTCGCGCACTACACCAGGTTCCACCCACACCCAACGCTCTTCGCTGTTGAACTTGAGTATATTGTTGAAATAACGGCTGATGTCCACCACGATGCCGTTGCCTACCACCTGCCCCGCAATGCTGGTGCCGCCAGCGCGGGGTATGAGGTGAGTGTGGAGCCGTTTGGCTTCGTGGATAAGTTGCACTATCTCCTGTTCGTTTTTAGGATAGGCCACGCCCCTCGGCAGTTCACGATAGGCGGAAGCGTCGGTGGCGTAGGCAATGCGGTGCAGGCTGTCGGTGAGAATCTGCATGGTTAATTTGCTTTAAGAAGTAAGAACTTAGAAGTAGGGCGGCAGCCAAATCTTAATTTTTAATTATTAATTTTTAAGATGGGTTCTATTAATTCAAAAGTTGGGAGTAAAAGTGGGAGTAAAAATGGAAGTTAAAATGGAAGTTAAAGTGGAAGTTAAAATGGACAATACTGTTGACAACCAAGCATTTGTCCTATTTAACTTCCCATTTAACTTCCTATTTAACTTCCTATTTAACTTCCGATTTAACTTCCGATTTAACTCCATATTATTCAATTTATAGAAGTCCTCTTAATTTGTTACGTTTTTAATTATTCAAAATGGTTTCCAGTATCTTCTCTGCCGCATGACCGTTGCCAAAGAGATGGGGGAAATGGACAGGATGGTCGACCAGTTGACGATATGCGGCAATGATGCGGTTGTAGTCGGCGTTGGCGATGATGCCCGCGCCGTGGTCCACAATCTCCACCCACTCCGTCTCGGGACGGAGTATGACACACGGACGTTCGAAAAAGAACGCTTCCTTCTGCACCCCGCCGCTGTCGGTCATCACTATCTTGGCGTTCTGCTCCAGCAGGTTGATTTCGAGAAATGAGGCAGGGGGGATGATGTGTAGGAATTGCGAATTGCGAATTGCGAATTGCGAATTGTCGAGAATCTTCTTGGTCCGGGGGTGTAGGGGAAGCACAACAGGGATATTGTCTTGCATGCCCACGTCGGCCAGAGCCTGCAAGATAGATTGTAGGCGGTCAGGGTTGTCGGTATTATTGTCGCGGTGCACAGTGGCAAGTATATACCCTTCTGTCTGCAGCCCTAAGTCCTGTAAGATGGTGCTGCGCTGGCGTGCCAACGAGGCGAAATAGATACTGTTGTCGTACATCACGTCGCCGCAGTTGCACACCAGCCTGTGCCTCCCGTCGGCAAAAGTGGCGCGACCCTCCATAAAACCCTCATGTCGCAGATTGTCCACAGCCGTCTGGGTAGGTGCGAAACAGATGGTCGACAGCTGGTCGCACACGATGCGGTTCACCTCCTCGGGCATCGCCATGTTGAACGAGCGGAGGCCTGCCTCAATGTGGTAGACCGGCACATGCAGTTTCGATGCCGCCACCGCACCCGCCAATGTCGAGTTGGTGTCGCCGTACAGCACCACCCCGTCGAAATGCTCATCCAGCAGTATCTTCTCGATGCCGGCAATCATCTTGGCGGTCTGCTCGCCGTGCTGTCCCGAGCCCACGCCCAGGTTATAGTGGGGTTGGGGTATGCCCAACTCGTCGAAAAACACTTGCGACATATTGCCGTCGTAGTGCTGGCCGGTGTGCAGAATACGTTCCTCCAGCCTGTTGGCAAACAGACTTGCAGCCGCACGGCTGATGGCTGCAGCCTTTATAATCTGGGGTCTTGCTCCGATAACTGTCAGTAATCGTGTCTTCATAGGCTATAGATAAGTCCTTCAACCACCGAACGCACCTCCTCGCGAGTGAGGTAGGGGTGCATGGGCAGCGACAGCACGCTCTTCGCCAGACGCTCGGCATTGGGGGTGAGGGCAAAACTATGGCACTCCTTGAATGCTGTTTGGGCGCTCATGGGGGTGGGGTAGTACACCATCGTGGGGATGCCTTTGGCTTTCATCTTTGCCTGAAGCACCTCGCGGTTGAACGTCCCCTCGCCCGAAGGAACGGACAGCTGTATCGTATACTGTGCCCAGCTGCTGGTGAAGCCTGCCGGCACGGTGGGTGTTGCAATCCGTATCTCCTTTTTCAAAAACTTGGTCATGCCGTCGAGCAGCTGGCCGTAGTATTCCGCCACACGGTTCACGTCTGCCAGCTCATAGTCCTGAAAGGCTTTCAGCTTCACGCGCAGTATGGCTGCCTGCATCGTGTCCAAACGGCTGTTGAGGCCTATGCGCACATTGTCGTATTTGTGGCTGCCCTTGCCGTGCACACGGTACGAAGCCACCATGGCCGCCCACTCGTCGTTGTCGGTAAACACCGCACCGCCGTCGCCGTAGCATCCCAGAGGTTTGGCAGGGAAGAACGAGGTGGTCGAAATGTCGCCAAAGCTGCAAGCCCGTTTCACATAAGTCCCCTCGCCCGAAGGCTTTGGCAGGCGTATGCTGCCGCCAAACCCTTGTGCGCCGTCCTCTATCAGAAACATTCCTTCGCGCTTAGTAATGGCGCGCAAGGCGGGATAATTGGCAGGTTGGCCAAAGAGGTCCACCGCAATCACAGCCTTGGGGCGCAGCGTCATGTGGTCGTGCACCGAGCGGATGGCGTCGTCGAGACTCTTAGGGTCCATGTTAAACGTCTCAGGGTCCACGTCTACAAACACAGGCGTAGCCCCTTCTAGCGCCACCACCTCGGCAGTGGCGAAGAAGGTAAAGTCGGGCACAAACACCGCATCGCCCTTGCCCACACCCAGCGTCTTCAATGCCAGCGTCAGCGCATCGGTGCCGTTGGCGCAAGCTATGCAATGTTTCACGCCCACATAGTCGGCAAGCTCCTGTTCCAATTCCTTTACAGCGTTGCCCATGATGTAGGCACCCGAAGCGGCAACATCGCACATCGCCTTGTCTATGTCGCCCTTCAGCAGTTGGTATTGCTTCTTAAGGTCTCTGAATTCCATATATTTCTTACCTCTTAGTTCTTAGTTACTTCGTGACGTTGTTTGGCTCGGCATAGCGAGCAAGCTCTCTCTGCTCTTACCTTATTCAACGTTCAATATTTCATGTCCTCCCAACCGAAGGGGTGGGGAGCCAGCGGCAGGCGTGCCAGCGGGTGGTAGTCGCCCTTCAGTCCGATGGGGGTAGCATGGCGTATATCGCTCACAATCTGGATGCAGTTGCGAGCCTCGCTGATGCGGAAACCCCTGCCTGCCAATATTTCCTGATAGCTCTTGGTGTGCAGTTCGGTAAAACCTTGGCTAAACTCAAACTCGTCGCCGTCAATCATAATGGTGCGATAGGTGCGTTTCTCGCCCTGCACAGCGTTCTCAGGCAGGCAGTCGGCATTGATGCTGAGAAAATAGCGCACCCTAGCCTGTTTCAGCTCCAAATACCCTGCCACGCGGTCGTGGCTCATCACATGCACCACATTCTTCTGCACTGGGCCAAACACCCATTGCAGCATATCGTAGAAATGCACTCCAATGTTAGTCGCCACGCCGCCGCTCTTATGCACGTCGCCCTTCCACGACGAGTAGTACCACCTTCCGCGCGAGGTGATATAGGTCAGGTCCACGTCATACACCTTATCCTTCGGACCCTCGTCCACCTTGCGTTTCAGAGCCACGATAGAGTCGTGCAGGCGCAGCTGTAGGATAGTATAGGCGCGGTGGCCCGACTCCTTCTCCAATTCAACCAAGTTGTCGATATTGTAGGGGTTTAGCACCAGCGGTTTCTCGCAGATGACGTCGCACCCCAGCCGCAAGCCGTAGCGTATAAAGGCATCGTGAGTGTAGTTGGGAGTGCAGATAGAGAGCCACTGCAACGGATTGTCCGAACGCTGCTGTTTAGAGCAGAAACGGTCAAACTGCTCCTGTTCGGTAAAGAACGAGCACTCAGGGAAGAAACTGTCCAGCCGTCCCACGCTGTCGAATTTGTCGTAGGCGGCCAGCAAGGTATTGCCCGTGTCGGCGATAGCCTTCAAATGTCGTGGAGCTATATAGCCCGCAGCTCCAATCAAAGCAAAGTTAGCCATGTTAAAAATTGAAAATTGAAAAGTGAAAATTGAAAAAGGGCTTCGCCTACCTTTTTAGTTTTTAGTTTTTAGTTTAAAATAATTGGCTTCCGCTCAACTTCTTAGTTCTTACTTCTTAGTTCTTACTTCATTAAAGTCTTCCGTCCACCAGTTCGCGAGGCATGATGCCTTTCACGTCAAAGATGATATGGTTTTTCTCAAGTAGCTTGTCGAAGTCTATCTCCATCTCTCTAAACTGGCGGTGTGCTACGGCGACGATGGCGGCATTATAGCGGTCCTTGGGCAGCTCGTTCACAATGTCGATGCTATACTCGTGTTTCACCCGTTCGGGCGAAGCCCATGGGTCGTAGACCGTGATGTCGGCATTATACTCCTGCAAGGCATGATAGATGTCTATCACGCGGGTGTTGCGCACGTCGGGACAGTTCTCCTTAAAGGTGAACCCCATGATGATAATCTTCGACCCCAGCACCTGAATGCCCTTTTTCAGCATCAGCTTCACGGTGCGGTCGGCGACGTAGGCACCCATACCATCGTTCATGCGGCGGCCTGCCAGGATGATTTCGGGGTTGTATCCTAGCCGTTGGGCGCATTGTGCCAGATAATAGGGGTCGACCGATATGCAGTGACCTCCCACCAGACCGGGGTTCATCTTGATGAAATTCCATTTTGTTCCCGCAGCCTCCAGCACGTCCAGTGTGTCGATGCCCATGAGGGTGAAAATCTTCGACAACTCGTTCACAAAGGCGATATTGATGTCTCTCTGGCTGTTCTCAATCACCTTGGCGGCCTCTGCCACCTTGATGCTTGCCGCCCGATGAGTGCCGTTGGTGAGCACCGAGCCGTACACCTTGTCGACAATCTCCGCCACCTCGGGTGTAGAGCCGGAAGTGATTTTGGTGATTTTTTCCACAGTGTGCACTTTGTCGCCGGGGTTGATACGTTCGGGGCTGTAGCCTGCGAAGAAGTCCACGTTGTACTTCAAGCCCGACACCCGTTCCACCACGGGCAGACACTCGTCCTCGGTAACGCCCGGATAGACGGTCGACTCATACACCACAATGTCGCCCTTGCCAATCACCTTGCCCACCACCTCGCTGGCACCGTAGAGCGGAGTGAGGTCGGGTGTGTTGTTGCGGTCCACAGGCGTGGGGACGGCAACAACGTAGAAATTGCACTGGCGTATCTCCTCGATGTCGGCGGTGCAGCGGAAGCCGTGATTATTGATGGCATCCTGCAACAGGTCGTCGCTCACCTCCAGCGTAGCGTCGTGCCCCTTCATCAGGGCATCCACGCGCGCCTTATTCATGTCGTAGCCAATAGTTTTGTACTTAGTCGAAAACAATCGGGCAAGCGGAAGACCCACATAACCCAGTCCGATAACTGCAATATTAATGTCCTGCATTTTATTATGTATATTATTTATTTATCTAAAAATCAGTTCGTAATTATTATTTTTTGTGCCTATTTACACTAATATACGAACTTGCAAATATAGTTATTTTTTTTCAAATAATAATAAAAAATAGCACATAAAATTCTCTTATACACCAACCTCGTCTCATTTTTATACCTATTTATCCGTTGTTTTCCCTCTTTTTCTTTTGCACTTATTCTATCGTTATACCTTAGTTATACTTTAGTTATACCTTAGTTATTCTATTATATATAGAATAACTAAGGTATAACTAAAGTATAACTAAGGTATAACGATAGAATAAGTAAAGAAGGGAGACAGGAAGATTTAGGTGTTTGAAGGGTGGGAATTAGGGGAAAGTGGGTAGAGAAGGATTAGGCAGTACCAGAAACTAATAAATAGTAGTCCCATTTGGCGGCCAAAGGTGGCTTCGAAGAAGATGCAGGTGGCATAGACTACGGTGAATAGGAGCATGGGAAGGTTGCGGTGAGGCCGGCGCAGGGCTAGCACCACGGGCATTGCTATCATGGCGAGCATGACCGCCAGTCCGACTATTCCTGTCGATAGTGTGGTTTCTAGGTATTGGTTGTGGGTGCTGAACTGCTGGATGGTGGCATGAAGGCAGTCGTGAGTACGGTATTGTTCGAAGAGGGCGTCCCAATATCCGTCACATCCGTAGCCAAAGAGTGGACGTTCCTTGACTGTGGACAATCCACTTTGCCATAGTGTTTGGCGTACGTCGCCTTGCTCGCCTCTGAGGACGTTTTTGGCAGTATCGGTGATGTGCTTGTATGGCTTTGGTAAAGCCCAATAAGAGATGCCTATAATCAGGACTGTGGCGGCAATGATGATGCCTAGGGTACGCCATTGTTTTTTGCTGAAAGCGAGGTGGAGAAGGCATGCGGTGGCGAGGAAAACCCATGCTACAATGCCTGACCGAGAGCCGCTGAGTAGGATGTAGAGGGAGAGGAGGAGTATGTCGACCAAGACAAACCAGCGTGGGCGATGCCATCGAGGCGACTGCCAGTGGTGGACTAGGCTGGTGTATAGCAGTGAGATGGCGGTGAGAATGTAAAGTGAGAGGTAGTTGTGGTGGAGGGGGTCAAATTGGAATGGTTTTATATGCTCAATGGGGGTGTTGTTAAACAAATGGGCAACGGCACGTATAGGTATTAGAAAGATTGGGTAGTCAAGCTGTGGGAAGGGGGTCTGTTGAGTTAATAAGGATGCTGCTTGAACCAAAAGGGTGGCAAAAGTGCTGGTGGTGCAGGTGAAAAGCTGGCTGTCGGCTGTGTGGAATGCCGAGCGGATGAGCATGAAGATAAAGCGTAGGGTGAGTGTGGCGGCAAGCAGGTAGGCGAGGGCTGAGATCCGACGGGGGTGGAGGTAGCGTGTGTCGCCGAGGATGAACAGCAATGGAAATAGTAGTAGGGGGAGCATCATCGACGCAGTAGACAGGGCTTCGTCAGGCTGAGAACTATAGGTTCCGCTGATGGCATAGACTATATAGAAGAGCATCATTAGTCCTAGACAAACACGGGTGGGACGGTTGAGGGCAGGATTGCCGATGTGACGGGTGACTATTATTTTAATTAGAGTGTTGGCACATAAGAGTATAAGGCACCATAGTGCAATGTGCCACTGTATAGAAATGCTGACGATGAATAGCATCAGCAGGGCATATTCGCTGGCCTCGTACCATCGGAGTCCTTGGAACAGGTGTTTGACGAATGCTGCCCGTGTGCTCATCGGGAGGTCTGTTTATTTAGCTGGGTCGGCAGGGGCGTTTTCGTTGTCGAGCTGGCAGTAGATGCTGTTGTTGCTCTTGAACTCGGGCACAATCTGCTTCATTTTGCGGACTAGGGTCATGGGGTCGAGCGTAGGCATGAGGTCCCAAAGTTCGGCATAGGCGCGGTTGATGTCGTCGATGTTGTAGCGGCGTACCTGTGCACGCATAATCTTGGGGTGATAGGTGGGTATGTTCTCCTCTTTGTTGGCAAGGAGCTCCTCGTAAAGTTTTTCGCCCGGACGAAGGCCGACTTCTTTGATTTCGATATTTTTGAGCCCCGAAAGCTGAATCATCTTTTGGGCTAGGTTGTATATCTTGACGGGTTTGCCCATATCGAAGACGAAGATGTCGCCTCCCTCGCCCATAGCACCCGCTTCGAGCACCAGGTTGCAGGCTTCGGGGATGGTCATGAAATAGCGGATGATGTCGCGGTGGGTGACGGTGAGGGGACCTCCGGCGGCCAGCTGCTTTTTGAAAAGTGGGATAACACTGCCGTTGGAGCCAAGCACGTTGCCAAAGCGGGTGGTGACGAAGTGGGTGGTGTCGGTGCTACGGCTTTGGATGTATATCTCAGCCATGCGTTTGGTGGCTCCCATGACGTTGGTGGGGTTGACCGCCTTGTCGGTGGATATCATGACGAACTTGTGCACGCCGTGCTGAATGGCAAGGTCGGCGAGGTTCTTGGTGCCGAAAACGTTGACAAGGATTGCCTCATAGGGGTTCTCTTCCATGAAGGGGACATGCTTGTAGGCGGCAGCATGGTAGACTATCTGGGGATGGTATTTGGAGAATACCTCTTCCATGCGTAGGCGGTCCTTGACGTTGGCGATGACAAACTCCATGTGCTCGGTGTAGCGGCAGTAGGGCTCGTTGCTGCGCAGTTCGAACTGGAGGTCGTACATGGGCGACTCGGCTTGGTCGAGCATGATGACTTTCTGCGGTGCATATTGGATGAGCTGGCGGCATATCTCGCTTCCGATGGAGCCTGCGGCACCAGTGACGAGTACCACTTTGTCGGCGACTTCGCGGATGATGTTGACGTTGTCGAGATGGATGGTTTCGCGTTCGAGCAAATCTTCGATTTTGATGTCTTGGATTTGGTTGGCATTGAAACTGTCGTTAATCCAGGCACTGATGTGTGGCACAGCTTTGACGGTGAGGCCGAGGTCGAGACCGCGGTTCATGATGGCTTGTTTCTGTGCCAGCTTGATGGAGGGGATGGCAAGGAGAAGCACCTCGATGTCGTGTTTCTTGATATAATCGGGGTTGAGGGCTGTTTCGGGGAGTAGGGTGCGTATGCCGTTGAGGGCTGTGTCGATTTTCTTACGGTCGTCATCGAGGAAGGCGACAACACGGTATTCGTGGGCGCGGTCTTGGAGGAGGGCATTATGAGCTATGACGCCTGCGGCACCAGCACCATAGATGAGCACGTTGCATGTGGGACGGCGGCGGCGCACATAGTCATTGTAGATGCGGTGTAGCGTAAGTCGCACAACAATCATTGCGGCAATCTGAAAGGCAAAAGTCATCAATATCTCGCTGTAGGCAGGAGTGTAGCGGTTTTGTATGATGGGATGGCTGTTGTTGACGAGGTTGAAGACTATGAGTATTACGGTGGCAATGAAGTTGGAAATCACCACCTTGTACATGTCATACATGCCCGAATGTCGGATGATGGAGCGGTGGGTGCCGACGCTGACGTAGCAGATGGCGGCAAGGGCAAGGAAGGCGCATAGCTTGACGGCAAGCGATGGCCAATCGATGTGGGCACTCATCCGAAGTCGGAAAAGGTCGGTGACTGCAAAAGCAGCGACAAGGGTGAAGAGGTCGATGGCAAGAATGAGCCACCGCGAGGCTGTAGTATGACGGTATTTGCGCAGAAGCCAAAGAATTAATTTTCTCATAATATGATTGTTGTGCTAATAATAGCAGTTATATGTAGTTTGCAAAGATACTGAATAAAAATTAATAATTAAAAAATAAATCTTGAATTCGTTAATTCGTTAATGTGTTAATTCGTTAATCATTGATGCGCCAAAGACTAACACATTAACACATTCAAGAATTCACACGTTAACACATTCACACATTCTCTTAATTCTTAATTTCCTTTGCGAGGTCAGCGCGCAGGGGGTCGGCACCTTTGAAAAGGATGCCCCGCAGCCCTAGCCGTTCGGCACCTGCGATGTTGGCAGGATTGTCGTCGATGAAAATGCATTGGTCGACGGGAAGGTTGTAGCGGTTGAGCAGGGTGTTGAATATAATAGGTTGGGGCTTGACGGCACCTATGTCGCCAGAGACGACATAATGGTCAATCAATTGCAACACATCGAATTTGGCTCGAGCCTGGGGGAAGGTCTCCATCGACCAGTTGGTGAGGCCGTAGAGGTGGATGTGGGGGGTGGCTTTGAGCTCTTGCAGCAGTTGGTACATGCCAGGCATTTCGCCCGGGAGGGCTTCGTCCCAACGCGACATGTACATGGCGATGGCTTCGGCATATTCGGGGTAGACGGCCTGCCGTTCGTGAATCACTAGACGAGAGTCTTCGCCAGCATCAATGCGGTCGCGGAACTGCTGGTCGCATACATGCCGCCAAAAGAACCAGTAGCGTGCTTTGTCGCCATCGAAATAGGGCAAAAACACCCGCTCGGGTTCCCAACGCACTAGGACGTTGCCAAAGTCGAAGATGATGTTCATGAGGTGAATGTGTGAGTATGCTAACGTGTTAATGTGTGAGTCAATGACTAACACATTAACACATTAACGAATTAACGAATTCAAAAAAGTTATCTGTTGGCATACATGTCTTGGTAGTATTTTAGGTAGTCGCCGCTGGTGACGTTGTCCATCCATGCTTGGTTGTTGAGGTACCAGCGCACGGTTTTCTCGATGCCTTCTTCAAACTGGAGAGAGGGTTCCCAGCCCAGCTCGCGCTGTAGCTTGCGGCTGTCGATGGCGTATCGCAAGTCGTGTCCGGCACGGTCGGTGACGAAGGTGATGAGGTCGTTGTCGGCTCCTTCGGGACGCCCCAGCAGACGGTCGGTAGTGCGGATGAGCAGGCGCACGATATCGATGTTTTTCCACTCGTTGAAGCCTCCGATGTTGTAGGTTTCTGCCACGCGGCCACGATGGAAGATGGTGTCGATGGCACGGGCGTGGTCTTCGACATAGAGCCAATCGCGCACGTTCTCGCCTTTGCCGTAGACGGGCAGGGGCTTGCGATGTCGGATGTTGTTGATGAAGAGGGGTATCAGCTTTTCGGGGAACTGGTAGGGGCCGTAGTTGTTGCTACAGTTGGTGACGATGGTGGGCATTCCGTAGGTGTCGTGGAAAGCTCGGACAAAATGGTCGCTCGATGCCTTGGCGGCACTGTAGGGACTATGGGGTTGGTATTTTAATTCTTCGGTGAAGAAGCGGTCTCCGTATGCCAAATGATGCTCGCCGCTGGAGGCTTGGGTGCTGAAGGGAGGCTCGATGCCGTCGGGGTGGGTGAGCTCTAGGGCACCATACACTTCGTCGGTGCTGATATGGTAGAATAGTTTGCCGTCCCACCGCTCGGGCAGCGACTCCCAGTAGAGCTTAGCGGCCTGTAGCAACGACAGGGTACCCATCACATTGGTGCGGGCAAAGGTGAAGGGGTCTTTGATGCTGCGGTCCACATGGCTCTCGGCTGCCAGATGAATGATGCCGTCCACGTGTTCGTTCTGCATCAGTTGGTATATACCGTCGAAGTCGCAGATGTCCATCTTGACGAACTTGTAGTTGGGCTTGCCTTCCACGTCCTTGAGGTTGGCGAGGTTGCCCGCGTAGGTCAGTTTGTCGAGGTTGATGATATTGTATTCAGGGTACTTGTTCACAAACAGGCGTACCACGTGGTTTCCGATAAATCCGGCACCGCCGGTGATGAGGATGGTTTTGCTCATGTTACTTTGTTTATTCATGTTACTTTGTTTATTAGTGATAGGACAACGCATAATGAGTCGTTTTATTGTGTCGGAATTTTCAAATTGTCGAAAATATTGTGTATTTTTGCAGTGCAAAATCAAATGAATTCGTTAATTTGTTAATGTGTTAATTCGTTAATCGATTTACACATTAACACATTCAAAAAAGACTAACACATTAACACATTAACACGTTAACACATTCAAAAACACGTTAACACATTCAAAAAATATGATTATGACTTTTAAATTCTAAGATTATGACTAAAATTAAGATTAGGCCTCCCAGAGTGAATGTGAATATGGACGGCAAGGTGGGTTTTTGGAAACAGATAGGTATGATTATTATCGGTACTACTATCTCGCTGGCATTGACGGTGGTGGTGTCGAAAATGACCGAAAACCGTCAGCGTGTGAAGGACCGTCGCCTCACTTCGATGATGGTGATTAGTGCCATCAGGGACTATGTGCAGGGTTTGGAGGACCTCTATGAAGTGACGGCTCGCACCGACAGCGTGGCGCAATGGCTGCTGAACCATCCGGTGGAGGATCTGGAGCTGCTGCCTGAGGAGGAGCTGCAAGGACTGCTGGATGAGGGCTCCGACCTGTATGTGATTTCGTATGACGATACCTACGAGAAGATTTTTTCCACCAGTATCGACACATGGAAGAACCTGCGTAGCTATACCTTTATCGACAATGTGGGTATGTGTTTCGCCTCGATGCGTTCCACAACGAACAGATGGAACCAATGGGGTGACGAGATTGCACAGCTGAAAGCAAACATCAGGGCGCATCCCGACGATTATCCGGGTACTAGTTTCGCATCGAAATGTTTGAGAAACAATGAGGCTCGCATCATGCTCGGGAACATACACAGGCAGCGTTGCTGGCTGCACTATAGGCTGGAGCGTTTTCGCTATGACAACCTGAAGAATATGGCCATCATGGATATCACGGAGCAGGAGCTGCTGGACTTTATCACTGACCGTGAAACTCCCGTGGATGTCGGCGTGGAGGAGCCCGACTGGAATTACGACATCACCCCGATTGCATCGGACAGCCTGACGACGTTCCGCGACATTGATTCCCGTCTTGAACTCTATAAATTGGAGATTGGAAACCGCAGAATTTAGTTTATTATCAGTTTCTGTGTTTCGGAGCCCTGTGGTGTGTCGATAGTGACAAAGTAGAGTCCTGCCGCCAGTCCTTGAATCGAGATTGTCAGCGTTCTGTCCGTTATCCAATGCCGCAGCAGCTCGCGTCCGGTCTCGTCGTGCAACGTCAGCCAGCACCCGGAGCCTGCTACGCCGTCCACCGTCACTGTCACTTCTTCTTGTGCAGGGTTGGGCGACAATGAAAAGAGCATCGCCGCCGCTTCGGGTTGATCTATGCCCTCACCCTCGCGCGCAAATTGTGCCTCAAACGCCGTGTCCTGAGTCACCACAACGTAGCGCGGATTGCTTGTGTTGCCATCGTTCCATCGGACAAAACGGTAGTTCGACATAAGCGGCACCGCCCTTAGCGTGGCGGTCTCGTTTGCGTAGTAGTCTCCCCCACCTTCCACGCGTCCACCATAGTCTCTGTTGCTGCTGACTTCCACATGATACTTCAATGCGGTGTCGAAATATGCGACAAAGGTGGTGTCGCACACCAGCTGTATGTATCTTGGGTTATTGGTGTCGCCATCGTTCCAATGGGTGAAGTGATAGCCCTGATATGGCTGTGCCCATATACGTTGCGTGGTGTTCATCGACACTGTGTCGTAGGGTCCTGCAGTTCCCTTGCTGCTGTCGGCTGGCACCACATGCAGGTCCACAAAGTCTATAAGGGGCATGAACAGACCCCACGGCTGGTTACGATCATCTTCAGTCTCGTTGGTCCACGCATCATGGTATCGACTATACAGCATTAGAGGTGTAGAATACACTAATGGACAACCGTATGGACTCCTGTCATATCTGTACACCCCATTATACAATGTGGGCGGGTTGAGCCAGTCTAAGTCCAAGTAATAGTAATTGTTATTGCATGTGCCACCTATAAAGAAGAGACTGTCCACCTTCACAGAATGGTTGAAATAGGCAGTATAAAGTTGGCTGTAAGCGAAACCGAATCGCTCGGTGTCGGCATTCAGCGGCACCTTCAATATTTGGTATTTGGCTGTGTCCCACCGCACGGAGTCTAACACTATCATTGAGTCTTTCGACTCTCCTGTCGTGCCTTGCTGATAGATGTATATGTATTCTGGTACACGGACCGTGTCCATCACTCTGTCATGATATTGTCTGATATAGGCTCTCCAATCACTAACCCATACGCTTACGCCTTTCACTGCTGCCGGATATTTTACACGTTCCCCCTTGGCCATTATGAGATTGGGTGACAGGTATTGTCCACCGAATAGTTTTAGCCTGTTCGTATTGATAAGGAAGTTAGAAAGAGAGGTATCGTGATATTCAAAACAGGAGTCGTACCAATACGACATATACCAGCCCTTGACCTTTCCGTCGGGTCCGCTGACGGTGTCCTGTGCTGCCGCTACGACAAACAGGCACACGGCTGTAATGGTCATAATAAGATGTTTCATATCTTTTTTCATAATTAAATTAATTATATATTTGTTTTAAAATCAATACTATATAACATGCTAACCTCAAGTGTTACCATTATTTCCACGCTGCAAATATACACTTTTTTTTATGTGTACATATTTTATGCAAATATTTTATGCAGAAGTGCGCACACGTTTCCTCTTCCTCGCTGATTCCTACCTCACTCAATGCAAGTTGGCATAATGCGCGATTTGGGATAGTATAACAACAAAAGGCGTGTCCCAATTGTGCACGCCATTTGTTGACTTTTTCTAGGCCGTCGTTTTCTCGCCTCGGCATAGGGCAAATCACGCAGTGTTTGCCCTATGCGCTCGCCTTATCGAAACGTTCTTTAAGATGGTATGTCGGCTGAAGGTCAAATCATCTCGATGCTTCTCTTCACGAACTCTGTCAGTGCCTCTCCCTTCAGCAGGCCGTTGGCCAGTAGGGCAAGGTCGGTCAGCTGGTGCACCAGCTGTTTCTGCTTGTCGGCATCTTCTTCGTGCAGCACCTGCTCTATCAGCGGGTGGTTTACGTTCACCACCAGATTGTAGCTCTCAGGCATCTCGCCGTAGAAACTCATGCCGCCGCCTGTCTGTGCCATCTCTTTGTAGCGGCGCATCCATTCGCTCTGGGTGATAAGCATGGGGGCGTCGTCGCTCTCCAGACTCTCCATCTGCACGGTATATTTCTTCTTGTCCACTTCTGCCTCGATGATGGGCTTCAGCTTCTCTTGTTCTTCCTTGCTCAGTTTCTCGGGGATGCTGTCGTCGTGGGGGATAAGTTTCTCCACCGTATCGGCGTCTACGCGCACAAAGCGGCTCTTCTCCTTCTTTTGCTCCAGCAGGTTGATCCAGTGAGGTGTCAGCACGCTGTCCATCAGCAACACATCGTAGCCCTTCGCCTTTGCCTTGGCGATATAGGCGTGTTGCTCTTCAGCATCGTTGGCGTAAAGGTAGCATACGTTCTTATCCTTGTCGGTCTGCAGGGCTTTGATTTTGTCGCGATAGTCGTCGAGGCTGAAATACTGTCCTTCGGTGTTCTTCAGCAGGGCAAACTTCAGTGCCCGCTCGCAGAACTTCTCGTCGGTCAACATGCCGTACTCGACGAATATCTTGATGTCGTCCCACTTATCCTCAAAGTCTTTGCGGTCGTTCTTGAACATCTCCTCCAGTTTGTCGGCGACCTTCTTGCTGATGTGGGTGGAAATCTTTTTCACGTTGCTGTCGCTCTGCAGATAGCTGCGGCTCACGTTCAGCGGGATGTCGGGGCTGTCCAGCACACCGTGCAGCAGCATCAGGTAGTCGGGCACCACGCCCTCTACGCTGTCGGTCACAAATACCTGGTTGCAGTACAGCTGAATCTTGTTGCGGTTGGGGTCGATGGTCTTGCGCACCTTGGGGAAATAGAGGATACCTGTCAGGTTGAAAGGATAGTCCACATTGAGGTGAATTTGGAACAGCGGCTCCTCGAAGTTCATCGGGTACAGCTCGTGATAGAACTTCTTATAGTCCTCGTCTGTCAGATTGGCAGGACTCTTCTTCCATGCCGGCTCGGTGTCGTTGATGATGCGGGGTTGTTTCTTCTCCACGCGCTTAGGCTGTTTCTTCTTGCCTCCATTGCCGTCGTCCACTTCGTCAAACTCCGTCTCGCTGTCCACCCACACACTCTCTTCGCCGAAACGGATGGGGATAGGCATAAAGCGGCAGTACTTCCTCAGCAGCTGCAATACCGTCTGCTCGTCGAGAAACTCCTTGCAGTCGTCGGCGATGTGCAGCACGATGTCGGTGCCGCGCTCGGTGTGCTTTTTATCCTCCTCCATAGTGAATTCGGGGTTGCCCTCGCAACTCCAATGTATGGCGGGCTCGTCTTTGTACGACTTGGAGAAAATTTCTACCTTGTCCGCCACCATAAAGGCCGAGTAGAATCCCAGTCCGAAATGGCCTATCAGGTTCTCCTGCACGTCCTTGTACTTGTCTAAGAAGTCGGTTGCGCCGCTGAAAGCTATCTGGTTGATATACTTCTCCACCTCGTCGGCTGTCATGCCGATGCCGCGGTCTTTCACCGTCAGGGTCTTCTTCTTGCTGTCCACCTCTATCTCCACCGTCAGGTCGCCCGTCTCGCCCTTCAGCTCGCCACGCGAGGCTAAGGCTTTCAGTTTCTGCGTTGCGTCGATGGCGTTCGACACCAGTTCGCGTAGGAATATCTCGTGGTCCGAGTAGAGGAATTTCTTAATTACCGGAAAAATGTTCTCGGTCTGTACGTTCAAATTACCTTGCATGATATCTTGTTTTTATTTTTATCACGAACACTTAGTGTGCAATTATTGTGCCATCTCTATGGACTGCCATTTTGTCACGGTCTGCTTCGCCAAAACAGATTGATCATCCGACAAACAGATAGGTGATATCGAGGTCTGTTTCATCCCGCATTGTCTCCGCATTGTCTCCGCATTGCCTTCGCATTGCCTCCACACTTAAGAGCGAAGGCACGACGAAGGCAGAGCGAAGGCATGGTGTGTTTGTGTTTTCCAAAAAAGCCAAAAAAACAGGGTGCCATTTATGAGAAAAAAAGTGGCAGCAACGTTGCACAAAGCGAGGGCAAAGAAAGCCAACTTTCTTTGCCGAGCCAAAGTTAAGAATGTCCTGTGGACATTCGTGTCACGAAGTAAAGTGGCACCCGATGACAATAACAATAGGTGTGAGCCACTGTTCACACCCTATTTCACAAATTGTAGGGCAAACACAATGAACGACAGCTATATCCGTTCAAGTGTTCACTGTTCACTGTACAATGCAATGAATTTTGGTTTTTTGAGAGGT
>JAFWQP010000057.1 GCA_017509045.1 Bacteroidales bacterium | reverse complement strand
GTGAATGTGTTAATGTGTTAGTCTTTGGCGCATCAATGATTAACGAATTTACGAATTAACGTTGTACAAGGTGAGAGCAGAGAGAGCTTGCTCGCTATGCCGAGCCAAACAACGTCACGAAGTAACAAATTAACGAATTCATTTGATTTACGAATTAACGAATTAACGAATTAATAATATGCTATACTATCTTTTTGACTGGCTAGACCGAGCATTTGACTTTCCTGGGGCAGGTGTGTTTCAATACATCACCTTCAGGGCGTCGATGTCTGCCATCACTTCGCTGCTTATCATGCTTTTCTGCGGTAAGCCTTTTATCCGTTTCATACGTCGCAAGTCGATAGGCGAGACTGTCCGCAACTTAGGTCTTGAGGGGCAGAAGGAGAAGGAGGGCACCCCCACCATGGGCGGCCTGCTGATTCTCTCCGCCATCATCATCCCCACGCTCCTGTTCGCCAAACTCGACAATGTCTATGTTGTTGCTATGCTTGTTACCACCCTTTGGCTGGGGCTTATCGGCTTCATCGACGACTATATCAAGGTGTTTCGCAAGGATAAAAAAGGTATGCCGGGTCGTTTCAAGGTGTTCGGACAGGTGATGCTGGGTTTAGGAGTGGGACTGCTGCTCTCGTTCCATCCCGACATTGCTTCCACCAAGACTACTATCCCCTTCTTCAAGGGCAACGAGTTTGACTATGCGTGGCTGATCAGTTGGATGGGCGACTGGACCCAGAACTGGGTGTGGGTGGTGTATGTGTTGGTTGCCATCTTTGTGGTAACGGCCGTTTCCAACGCCTCTAACCTCACCGACGGCATCGACGGTCTTGCCACCAGCACCGCCTCCATCATTGGCGGCTCACTTGCCATACTGGCGTGGCTGTCGGGCAACATCATCATGGCCAACTACCTGAACATCGTCTACCTCTCCAACATCGGCGAGCTCACCATCTTCATCACCGCCTTTGTGGGTGCCACGTTGGGATTCCTGTGGTTCAACAGCTTCCCCGCCGAGGTGTTTATGGGCGACACGGGTTCGCTTGCTCTGGGTGGCATCATCGCCGTCTTTGCCCTGCTTATCCGCAAAGAGCTGCTGCTGCCCATTCTCTGTGGTATCTATCTGGTAGAAGACTTCTCGGTCATCTGCCAGACATGGGGCTGCAAGCTCTATCGCCGCCGCCACCATCTACCGCCCAGCCAGCCAGTGCCCGTGGAGCATCGTCCCTTCCTGATGACTCCCATCCACCACCACTATCAAAAGCAAGGCATACCCGAGCCCAAGATAGTGCAACGCTTTGCCATCATTGGCATACTGCTCGCCATCGTCAGTATTGTAACACTTAAACTCAGATAATCCAATTAAATTGAAAATAATCTGGGTGCTGCAGCAAAATTTAGTTTTTAGTTTCAAAGCAATCAAGCAATCATACAATCAAACAATATCATGTCTCTAGAGCTATTAGCAAAACAAGGACGCGACCGTATATATGGCGGTTTGGCGGCTATCGACTCCTCCCGTCTGCGCCAAATGCGTGACCCTGCCATACGCACCTGCTTCTCCCGCTTCGACGAAGCCGACTTCCGTCTCGAATACGTGGCACGCATCCACGGAATCGAGTTCATCAACGATGCTGCCGCCCGCAGCGTCAATGCCACCTGGTATGCCCTTCAGCGCATCGGAGGCAGGATTATCTGGATAGCCTTCGGCGGTGACAACCAGTCCGACTACCGCCGCCTGCAAACGCTAGCCCTGCGCAAGGTGAGTATGCTCATCTGCGTTGGCAGCGACAACCGACAGCTGCACGAAGTGTTCCAACACGCCGTACCTACTATCATCGATGTCGAGAACATCGGAGCCGCAGTCCATGCCGCCTGCTACAGCGGTATTACCGACGCCACTGTGCTGTTCTCCCCCGCCACCCGTCACGGGCTCTCTGACGAAACCGCCGGACTTCTCTTCCGCCATGAAGTGAATGAACTGTAACAAATTGAAAAGTGAAAATTGAAAATGGAATGTGTTAACGTGTGAATGTGTGAATTCTTGAATGTGTGAATGTGTTAACGTGTGAATCTTTGATTTACGAATTTACAAATTAACGAATTAACGAATTTTTTATATATCAAACCTTTTAAACCCTTTAACCCCCTTTGATGAAACGAAAACTAAACATATTGGCTGGCGACACCGCACTGTGGGTCATCTTCTTCCTGCTCAGCGGCATTTCCCTCATTGCGGTGTATAGCACCATAGGCCTCTCCGCCGTCACCAAGATGGGAGCCACCCCTATGAGCGTATTCTTTCGCCATGCGGGGATGGTGGCGGTCACCTATCTGGTCATCATAGCTATGTCGCATATTAATTTCCGACGCTTCTCACGCCCCTCGCTCTGGCTCTTTGGCATCTCCATCATACTCCTAATCCTAGTCATCATACTCGACGACGAACGGCGTTGGCTCGACCTTCCCTACCTGCCGAGTTTCCAGCCCTCCGAAATAGCTAAAGTGGTGCTCATTGTCTTCACCGCCCGCAACATCGCACGGTTTCGCGACCGTTTGGATGAACCCAACACACTCTACATTCTTCTTATCCCCGTGGTGATAATCACCCTGTTGGTGGCTCCCAGCAATCTCTCTACCGGACTGCTTATCTTCTTCTCGTGCTATCTGTTGCTCTACTTTGGTGGCATCAACCGAAAGATGTGGTGGCGCGGTATGGCCATCATGTTGGCGTTGGTGCTGTTTGCCTTTGTTCTCTTCTACTTTCTGGGCGACAAGATAGACCTCTTCCGTACCTCCACGTGGGGCCATCGTCTGCGCAGCTGGCTCCATCCCGACCCGAACGAACTGACTCAGGAGAATATGGCGCGTATGGCAGTGGCACGAGGTGGTCTCTTTTTCCACAACGGCATTGGCACCACCATCCACGGCAGGCTGATGACGCAGGCTCATAACGACTTTATCTTCGCTATCATTGTTGAGGAGGTGGGCTCGCTGGTGGGTGCCTTCATCTTTTTGCTCTATGCTTGGTTCTACTTCCGCTGCATCCGCATCGCCACCCGTTGTCAGGCATTGTTTGGCAGCCTCTGTGTGGCTGGTATCGGCACCATGGTCTACCTACAGGCGCTCATACACATGGGTGTGGCATTGGGCGTGATACCTGTAACAGGTCAGACGTTGCCGTTCATCAGTTATGGTGGCACTGCCTATATTCTGATGGGTGTGGGCATTGGGGTGATACAAGCAGTGGCGGCAGACAACAAACGCCAGAAGCGGCTGGCCATGAAGGCGGAAGCCCAAACAGCGCCTACACAGCAAAACGAAAGTGAAGTGAAAGTTGAAAATTGAATAATAGGCACACCTTTTAAACCATTAAACATTAAACTATAAACCAATATAACCCTTAAACCTCGAACATATCATGAAAGCAATAATCAGTGGTGGTGGCAGCGGTGGCCACATTTTCCCCGCACTAGCAATAGCCAATGCCATCAAGGCACGCTATCCCGAAGCGCAGATACTCTTTGTCGGCGCTAAGGGGCGCATGGAGATGGAGAAGGTGCCCGCAGCGGGCTATGAGATAAAGGGTCTCCCCATTGCGGGATTGCAGCGACAGCTGACTTTCGAAAATATTCTCAAAAACCTGCAATTGCCTTATCGGGTGCTGCGCAGTAGGTGCATGGTGCGCAGCATCATCCGCCAGTTCGACCCCGACATTGTGATAGGTGTGGGTGGCTTTGCCAGCGAACCTACCCTCAAGGTGGCGGCACGCATGGGCTACACCACGCTGCTGCAAGAGCAAAACTCATACGCAGGTCTCACCAACCGTACCCTTGCCCGCTCGGCAGCCACTATCTGCGTGGCTTACGACGGCATGGAACGCTACTTCCCTGCCTCCAAACTGGTTTATACTGGCAACCCCGTTCGTGCAGTCATCGAGCAATCGAGTGCCACCCGAGCCGAAGGTTGTGCCGCCTTCGAGGTGGATGCCAACCGTCCCGTGCTGCTGTCGGTGGGAGGCAGTCTGGGTGCTCGTAGCATCAACCTTATGGTGATGCACAATCTCTCTTTCTTCAAGGACAACAATGTGCAGATAATTTGGCAAACCGGCAAATGGATGTACGACCAGGCGGTGTCGGCAGTTCGCGATGCACACCTCGAAGAATGGGTCAAGGTGCACCAGTTTATCAGCCGTATGGAACTTGCCTATGCCGCTGCCGACGTGATAGTGTCGCGTGCAGGTGCCATCGCAATATCCGAACTCTCTTTGGTGGGCAAGCCCGTCATCCTCATCCCTTCTCCCAATGTGGCCGAGGACCATCAGACCAAGAACGCTATGGCGCTGGTGAACAAAGGGGCGGCTCTGATGGTACGCGATGATGAGTGCGGAACCAAAGGTCTGCCTACGGCGTTACGCCTCTTGCAGGATGGTCAGCAGTGTGAGACGATGGGCAGAGCCATCAAGTTGCTCGCTGTCCCCCATGCTGCCGACAAGATTGTTGACGAAATCGACAAGCTTGTGGGTAGGGTTAAAGTTTAAAGTTGGTATGTATATAAGTTGTATGGAAACCAATTTCAATTCTCAATTCTCAATTCTCAATTTAGTATGAACTACTATTTCCTAGGCATCGGAGGCATTGGCATGAGTGCGCTGGCACGTTTCTTTCACCAGCGTGGCGACACTGTGAGCGGCTACGACCTCACCGAGTCCCCACTGACACGCCAGTTGGAGTCCGAAGGCATTAAGGTACAGTATACAGATGACCCCTCGTTGCTGCCCGACAACATCGACCTAGTGGTCTATACTCCTGCCGTACCCCAGCAGACAGCCCTCTTCCAGCACCTACAGCAAAGTGGTGTGGCTATGCGCAAGCGGTCGCAGGTGCTAGGCGAGCTGACTCGTGGCAAACGTTGTCTGGCAGTAGCTGGTACGCATGGCAAGACCTCTACCTCGAGCATGGTGGCGCATATCCTTCACCATACCGACAAAGGGGCTGCGGCTTTCCTAGGTGGTATCGCCAAGAATTTCAACTCCAACGTGGTTATCGACAACAACAGCGAATATGTGGTAGTGGAGGCGGACGAGTACGACCGCTCGTTCCTACAGCTACATCCCTATTGCAGCGTCATTACCGCCACCGATGCTGACCATCTGGACATTTACGGCACCCACGAGTGTTTGCTGGAGGCTTTTGAGCAGTTTGCCTCTCAGACCGACAGCGAGGGCTTCCTTATCGTCAAGCAGGGATTGCCCCTATTTGACGATGACGACCACGACCACCATGAGTCGGAAGAACAGCATCACCACCAAAATAAAACAAATCCCTCAGGTGCCAAGATGATAACCTACACCGCCCAAGGCATCGAGGCTGACTACTACCCTTGGAATGTGCGTCACTACAACGGCAACATTTACTTCGACCTCCGTACTCCCAAAGGAGTCATCTACGACTTGGAGCTGCCTAACAGTAGCCTATACAATGTCGAGAATGCGGTGGCCGCCGCAGCTATGGTGATGTCGTTGGGTGTCGACGAACACCAGCTACGCTATGGATTAAAGACCTACGAGGGCGTGCGTCGGAGATTCGACTACCGCATCAAGACCCACGACCTGGTGATGATCGACGACTATGCCCACCACCCCCAAGAGATCGCCGCCTGCCTAGAGAGCGTACGCTACCTCTATCCGGGCAAACGTGTGGTCGGCATATTCCAACCCCACCTCTACACTCGCACACGCGACTTCGCCGACCAGTTTGCCGAAGTACTCTCCACCCTCGACGAATTGATTATGCTACCCATCTATCCCGCCCGTGAGAAACCCATATTGGGAGTCACCTCCTCGATGGTGCTGCGAAAAATCGACAGCTTGTCGAAATACCTCTGCACTCCCGACCAAGTGCTCGAGTTGGTGCCAGCCCTCTGTCCCGACGTGGTGGTGACTATGGGTGCGGGCGACATCGACCGTTTGGTGCCACGCCTCGAACAGGTGCTTAAAGAGCAATAAAACTATGAAGAAGAAAACAAAAATAATCTCCATTGCCCTAGTGGCGCTGCTGGTACTGCTGGTGTTGGCTGCCAACATTTGGCGTCGGCAGTCGCTAGTGAGAGGTGTCAAGGTCGACATCGACTACCTTGGTGGCGACACATTGGTTACCGACCAGCAGGTCGAGGGTCAGATTCGCGCCGCTATGCCTCATCTAACCACGACCATGCTGCGTGACGTAGACCTTAAGGCAGTGGAGCAGGCGGCTGCCGCATCACCCTACCTCTATGACTGCAAGGCAGGCACCTCTATTAGCCGCAACGTAGTGCTCTTCGCCTCGCAGCGACGTCCTATCGTCAGAGTCTGCACACAGGAGGAGTACTACCTTGACGAGACAGGTCACAAGATACCTCCTAGCAACGTGGGCTCAAGCAACGTCATCGTGGCTAGTGGCAACATCCCAACTAAGGGCAAAGGGCAAAGCGACGTATGGACTCTGGCAAAATACCTCTATGAACATCCCGACCTCTCGCCCCTGTTCGACCAAATCTATCGCGACACCAAAGGCGACCTTTTCCTCACGCCCAAGATGGGCAACCATCTGGTGCAGATAGGCAGTGTGGAAGACTTAGACCAAAAGTTCCACAACCTGATGGCATTCTACACTCGCGGACTGCCACGCGTAGGCTGGGAGCGATACCGTCAAGTCAGTGTTAAATACCGCGGACAAGTGGTCTGTACACGTGGAGATTAGTGTATGATAAAAACTAAAATACTGCCGCACAACGTATCAACATCAACATATCAACTATATATATTTTAACCCTTTTTACCTTTAGAACAAATCAACACAATAATTATGGATAAAATAGTAGGTCTAGACATTGGAACAACGAAAATTGCCTGCTTCATTGGCGAGCGGGCAGAGAATGGCAATGTACGCATCATCGGTTTCGGCCGCACCGACTCAGTCGGTGTCGAACGGGGCGTGGTGCGCAACATCCGCAGCACCGCCGACTCTATCCGCCGTGCGGTAGCGGAGGCATCCGAAATGGCAAAGTACGACGTTACGGAAGTCTACGTCGGCATCGCCGGTCAGCACATCAAAAGCCTTTCGAATAAAGGCTCGGTGATGATTCCCTCCAACCACCGCATGATTGAAGAGGAAGATGTCAACCGTTTGATTGACGACCAGTACCACATCAACCTCGACCCAGGCGAGGAGATTATACATGTATTTCCCCAAAGCTACATCGTCGACAACGACGAGCTAGACATCAGTATCAATCCCGTGGGTGTGGCTGGCAAATGCCTGATGGCTAACTTCCATATCGTCACTGGCAACACCGTCAACCTCCACAATATCCGCGATGCCGTGGAAGAGGCTGGTTTGCGCATCAAGGATGTAGTGCTCGAGCCTGTGGCTTCGGCCTATGCTGTGCTCGACGACCGAGACAAAGGCGCGGGCGTGGCGTTGGTCGACATCGGTGGCGGCACCACCGACATCGCCATCTTCCAAGAGGGCATCATCCGCCACACCTCCGTAATTGCGCTGGCAGGCAACGTCATCACCAACGACATCCGCGAGAGTTGCCACATCCTCAAGCATCAGGCTGAGAGCCTCAAGATCAAGTTTGGTTCCTGCCTCCCCACCAGCGTCAACCAGGACGACATCATCTCCATCCCCGGCATCCGCAATCAGGAACCACGCGAAATCAGTGTCCGCACCTTGGCAGGCATCATCAAGTCACGTATGCAGCTGCTCCTCGAGCAGGTGGGCTACGAGATTGAGCTTTCAGGCTTCGACCGCCAGCTGTTGGCAGGCGTGGTGCTCACCGGTGGCGGTGCAAGTATGAAGAACATCAAAGAATTTGCCGAACTGGTTATCGGCATCGACACCCGCATCGGCACGCCCGACGACCATCTCGATAAGCAGGGCAGCATCTCCTTCGAAAACCTCGCTCACCCCATGTATGCCACAGGCATCGGTCTGGTTATTTATGGCTTGGAGGCAGAGGAACAGAAGGCGCGCAAGGCAACCGCCAACCACGAAGAGCAGCCTCCAACCCCTGTTGACCCCACTCCCGACAACGACGACGAAGCCGAGCAGCCAGCTCCGGCGAAGAAAAAGGAGAAGAAGCGCGAACGTACCAAGAAGATCCGCGAGGACAACAACTTCCGCGACACAGTGACCTCGTTCCTCACCAAGATCTTTACCGAGGAAGACCTTGGCGAATAGTCTGCCCTGTGCAGGCCTTTCCACTCACACGGTCACATACTGAGACAACGCGACGCTACTCCCTTTCACCCTTTGGGCAATGACACATATATCCATTGTTCATAACATGTTGATAAACAATTGGCAGAAAGAGCCTATATTTCTGAAAAAAGTAGTACTTTTACAAATTGAAATTGATATATTGAGTATATTATAACTTGCTTGAATTAAATAGATTAAATAATATGGAACCGATGGACGATATAAACAATTCTCATCTTTTGGCTTTTGATTCTCCGCTGAATCAGTCGTCGTATATCAAGGTTGTGGGCGTGGGCGGTGGCGGCAACAATGCCGTTAACCACATGTTTCGCCGTGGCATCACGGGCGTGGACTTTATCGTGTGCAACACGGATATGAAGGCGCTCAACGGCAGCCCTGTCCCCAATAAGTTGGTGCTGGGTCAGTCGGGCATGGGTGCCGGCAACGACCCCGAGAAGGCCCGCCGTGCCGCCGAGAGCAAGGAGAAGGAGATTAAGGAACTGTTTGAGCATAACACTAAGATGGTGTTTATCACCGCCGGTATGGGCGGTGGCACCGGCACCGGTGCGGCTCCGGTGATTGCTCGCTTTGCCAAGGATATCAACATCAAGGACGACGATATGGAGGAGGATGGCAAAATATTGGTTGTGGCAGTGGTGACTACCCCCTTCCTCTTCGAGGGTAAGAAACGCCTCACCCAGGCGTTCGAGGGTGTGCAGGCTTTGCGCGAACAGGTCGACTCCATTCTGGTCATCAACAATGAGAAGCTGCGCAAATATGGCAACTTGGTTATCACCGATGCTTTCGGTATGGCCAACGATGTGCTGCTCACCGCTGTGAAGGGCATTGCTGAGATTATCACGCTCAACGCCTTTGTGAATATCGACTTCCGCGATGTGAACACGGTGATGCAGAAGAGCGGCACTGCCTTGATGGGCATCGGCGAGGGCGAAGGCGAGAACCGCGCCCTGCAGGCCATCGAACAGGCCACCACTTCGGTGCTGCTTGACGATAATGACATTTCGGGTGCTAAGAATGTGCTGCTCTATTTCTCCTACAGTCCCGACAATAGGGCTACTATGGACGAGATGGGTGACATCACCACCTATCTGTGCCAGAAGACTGGAAGCGATGAGACTAACGTCATCTGGGGCACCGGCGAGGATGAGTCGCTGGGCGACAAGGTGAAGATTACGCTTATCGCCACAGGCTTTGTGCCTAAGGAGCAGTCGGAGCCGGTCAAATATACCCTCCCCGAGGAACCAAAGGTGAAACCCATCGTCACTCCCGTACAGGATACCACCGAACCCCATATCATAACTAATCCTGCTCCTGTGGCTGCCAACGCTCCGCAACATCCTGTGCAGGACACCATCGCACAGCCTGTGATAGAGCGTGTGCCCGCTGCCACCCCGCAGTCGGTGAGCGAGCCTCAGCCCTCCCAGCCTCGTAGAATCATGCTGGACGATGATGAGACAAAGGTGGAGGTGCGTGCCAAGGTGCAGCAGCCCGTTGGCGACGACCCCTATATCGTCAACCGTAAGGACGACACCCCTTTGAGCCAAACGGCGAGCACTTCCACTGTTGAGACTCCCGTAACGCAGGCTCCACGTCGCGAAACCGCCAATCCGGCACCCCAACCTCAGTCTGAGATGGGACGCACGGTCTATCAGCCCGATGCCAGCCAGTTGGAGAAGGCGGCCATGAGTCGTGCCGAACGTATCAAGATGATGCACGACCTGCTGCACAACAATGTCAACGGTCCCGCCATCGTGGAGCGTATGAACCCGATGGAACTGACTGGCGAACGGCTATATGAGGCGGCTCATTCGTCGGAATCCAGCGCACAGCGTAGTGGTGTGAGCGCCAGCGGTGAAGTGAAACCCAACGACTATCTATATAGCCAAGTAGACTGATTTGATTGCTTTTATTAAATTGAAAATTTGAATTCGTTAATTCGTAAATCAAATGAATTCGTTAATTCGTAAACGTGTTAATTCGTAAATCAAATGAATTCGTTAATTTGTTAATTCGTAAATTCGTTAATCATTGATGCGCCAAAGACTAACACATTAACACATTCACACGTTAACACATTCAATGAATTCGTTAATTCGTAAACGTGTTAATTCGTTAATCGATTTACACATTAACACATTCACACGTTAACACATTCAAGAATTCACACATTCACACGTTAACACATTCAAGAATTCACACGTTAATACATTCAAAAAGTCTTTAATTTTCGTGTCAGATTCTCACTCTCAACAATCAGCATCCCATTCTACGCCTACCACACTTCGGCATCGCCGAACAGCAGTAGGCGTAGTTTGTGGTATTTTGGCGGCCGTCTGCTACGGTACCAACCCCTTGGGAGCTCTGAAACTCTATGCTGAGGGAATGCCCACAAGCAGCGTGCTTTTCTACCGCTTTGGGCTGGCGTGGGTGATTATCGCCATTGTGATGGCGGTGAGAAGCATTCCTAAGGCGGGCGGCAGACGAGAGACACTCCGCGTTACCCGCAAGGAGTTCGGTTCGCTTACATTGCTGGGACTGCTCTTCATTGTCTCTTCCCTCACGCTCTATCTCAGTTTCCACCTGATGGATGCTGGTGTTGCCTCTACCATCCTGTTCACCTATCCCGTGATGACTGCCGTCATCATGGCAGTATTCTTTCACGAGCGGGTCGGCTGGGTCACTGTTGTAGCCATCCTGCTTTCGCTTGTGGGAGTGGCGTTGCTATACTGGGGCGATGGCACTGCCACGTTGCCCGTATGGGGCGTGGTGTTGGTGTTGCTCTCAGCATTGTCGTATGCCCTCTATATCGTGGTGGTAAACCGTAGCCATCTGCCGATGTCGTCGTTCAAGATTAACTTCTTTGTCCTCTTTTATTGCGCCTTGGGCATGGTGGGGTATTCCCTGCTGTCGGGCGAGCCGCTCACCCTGCCGCATAGTTTCACCAGTTGGTTCTATGTTGGCTGGCTCGCCATCGTGCCTGCCATCATGGCACTGGTGTTGATGGTCTATGCCGCCAAGTGGGTCGGCTCCACCACTACCGCCATACTAGGGGCGTTGGAACCCCTCACCGCCGTTCTAATCGGCATCTTCGTCTTTGGCGAGAAGTTCACCCTCACTTTGGCACTAGGCATCGTGCTGATTCTCGCCGCAGTCACTATTATTGTCATCAAGCCGAAAAATGTTTAATGTTTTACAGGCGGCAGCCAAAAAACTTTAAACTCTAAACCCTAAACTAAAAAGAGATACAAACCTTATGACCATTGCCGCATTAGTCTCAGGAGGTGTCGACAGCTCCGTCGTGGTGCATCTGCTCAAGGAGCAGGGCTACGACCCCACTATCTTCTACATCCGTATCGGGATGGAGGACGAGGAGGGCTATATCGACTGTCCCGCCGAGGAGGATATAGAGATAACCTCATTTATTGCCAAGAAGTACGGCTGCCGTTTCGAGGAGGTGAACCTCCACAAGGAGTATTGGGACAATGTGGTCAGCTACACCATCGAGTCGGTCCGCAAAGGACTTACTCCCAACCCCGACGTGATGTGCAATAAGCTCATCAAGTTCGGAGCCTTCGAGCAGCGTTGTGGCAAGGACTTCGACCGCATAGCCACAGGACACTATGCTAGAGTTGAAAGTGTAAAGTGTAAAGTTGAAAATAATCCAGGTGCGGCAGCCGTCCCCTCTTTAGAGGGGTGCCACGATAGTGGCGGGGTATGTCTTCCCAATTTTCAATTTTCAACTTTTACTTTTTTAGCCTCCGCCAAAGACCCCGTGAAAGACCAGACCGATTTCCTTTCGCAGCTCTCCTACGCACAAATCAGCAAACTCATGTTCCCCATCGGTGGCATGATGAAAAGCGAGGTGCGCGACATAGCCCACGCTGCCCACCTCCCCTCCGCCGACCGCAAGGACTCGCAGGGCATCTGCTTCCTCGGTAAGATAAACTACAACGACTTCCTGCGCCGCTATCTTGGCGAGCGCGAGGGCAAGATTGTGGAGCTGGAAACTGGCAAGATACTGGGCACCCACTGCGGCTATTGGTTCCACACCATCGGACAGCGCAAAGGTCTCTTTCTCAGCGGCGGTCCGTGGTTCGTGGTGAAAAAGGACATCGACGAGAATGTCCTCTATGTGTCGCAAGGCTATGACCCCGACGCGCAATATGGCAACCGTGTCGACCTGCTCGACTTCCACTACCTCAGCTACGACCTATGGAGCGAGCAACTCAATGCAGACACCCCCGTAGATGTGAAATTCAAAATCCGCCACACCCCCGAATTTGCTCAGGGTCATCTCATCCGCACAGAACAGGGTGTCTCCATCCTCTCCGACGTGCGCATCCAAGGTATCGCCCCCGGCCAATACGCCACCATCTACGACAACGACGCCCACCTCGTCGTCGCCACGGGGCAGATAGGGTAGTTTTTACCCTACTTAAAGTTCACGAATAATCTGGTCAATATATTTGTCGGAAATGGAGGAATACTCTGCTTTGTCGTACAGGGTGACCAAATATACATATACCACCTCCTCGGTCTTTATCACATGATATGTGATTACACGGTAGCCACCGCTTTTGCCTTTATTCTTGGCAGCCACTTTCAGCCTTATTTTGTGCTTGCCCCCACCAAGGTCGGTGCCTGTGCAAGGGTCTTTGAGAAGCAGTTGCTGTAGTTCCGCCAAATCGGCAAGAAGCGTCTTGTGTTTCTTCATCAGACGCTTGACTTGGCGGCGGAACTCGTCGGAAGGAAAAATACAGAC
>JAFWQP010000056.1 GCA_017509045.1 Bacteroidales bacterium | reverse complement strand
TGAATTCGTTAATTTGTTACTTCGTGACGTTGTTTGGCTCGGCATAGCGAGCAAGCTCTCTCTGCTCTCACCTTGTACAACGTTAATTCGTAAATTCGTTAATCATTGATGCGCCAAAGACTAACACATTAACACATTCACACGTTAACACATTCAAGAATTCACACATTCATTCAATAGTTTCTCCAGTTCCTCCACATCGTCGAAATGGTGTTTGACACCCATGATGTCTTGGTACTTCTCGTGTCCTTTGCCGGCGACAAGGATGATATCCCCCTCGCGAGCCATCATGACGGCGGTCTTGATGGCGGAGCGGCGGTCGGTGATGCGCAACACGGTTCCCCGCTGTTGGTCGGTGAGACCAGCCTCCATATCGTCGAGGATGGCGTCGGGCGACTCAGTGCGGGGGTTGTCGGAGGTAAGCACCAGACGGTCGCTCAGCGTGCAGGCTATCTTCGCCATCTCGGGGCGCTTGCCTTTGTCGCGGTCGCCGCCACAGCCCACCACCGTGTATAGCATCTGGCTCTGACGGCGGATGGAGTTGATGGTGGTGAGGACGTTCTCAAGTGCATCGGGCGTGTGGGCATAATCGACAATGGCGGTGATGCCCTTGCCCGAGATATATTGGAACCTACCCTCGGCAGCACTCAGCGTACTCAGCTGGCGCAGCAGTTCCTCCTCGTCCATACCACACAGCACAGCTGCGCCGTATATGGCGGTGAGGTTGTAGGCATTAAAGCGGCCCACAAGTCTCGAGTAGGTCTCGCGGCCATTCAATTCTAACTGCAGACCCACAAAGGTGTCGTCCAGCATACGGCAACGGAAGTCAGCCATGCGCTCCAAGCTATAGGTATAGACTTTGGCGCGGGTGTTCTGCACCATCAGCATACCGTTGCGGTCGTCGGCATTGGTGAGGGCAAAGGCATCGGCTGGCAGCTGGTCGAAGAAACTCTTCTTGGCAGCGATATAGTTGGCAAAGGTCTTGTGGAAGTCGAGGTGGTCGCGCGTGATATTGCTGAATATGCCGCCAGCGAAAGTCAGCCCTGCCACACGGTTCTGCACCAAAGCGTGGCTGCTCACCTCCATAAAGGCATACTCACAGCCCGCATCCACCATCTGTCGTAGCAGCTGGTTGAGGTGCAGCGCATCGGGAGTAGTGTGGGTGGAGGGCAGCTCGGCATCGTCCACCTTGTTAACGATGGTTGAAATAAGACCTGCGTGCAGCCCCTGCTGTCGGAAAAGACGGTGAAGCAGCGTGACGGTGGTTGTCTTGCCGTTGGTGCCGGTAATGCCTATGAGGCGCAGTTGGCGTGAAGGATGACCGTAGTAGTTGTCCGCCATCACACCCAGCGCTATGTCGCTATTATCCACCACCACGTAGGCCACCTTTGCGTCGGTTTGCTCGGGCAGCCGCTGACACACTACCGCCACAGCCCCACGTTCCACAGCAGTGGATATATAGTCGTGTCCGTCGGAGTGCACACCCACCTGTGCCACAAAGCAACTGCCCCGCTCCACCAGGCGCGAGTCGAAGCAGAGCCCCTTCACTTCGGGATTGAGTGTAGGCGGCACCTGCGGTGTTATGCCTTCCAATAGGTCAAATAGTTTCATGTCGTGTCGATTTATTTTAGTGTTTTAAGGGTTGAAAGGTTAAAAGGTTTGAAAGGTTCTAAAGGTTTAAAAGGTTCTAAAGGTTTAAAAGGTTCTAAAGGTTTAAAAGGTTGATATATAATAGTTGCAATTATTTTTCAATTTTCACTTTTCAATTTATCTCAGTTCCAGCATCACGGTCGTGCCTCGTTTGGCGGCGGTGCGAGCCTTGGGCGACTGCGCCACCACTTTGCCCTGACCGCTGAAGCGCACCTTGTAGCCCATGTTGCGCAGCAGCTGCATGGCATCGCGGATGGTCATGCCCTTGCAGTCGGGCACCACGCCTGTGGGCATCGTGTAGTTGCGATAGCCCTCGCGGTCGGCATCGTACACCAGCCAGTCGGTCTCGGCGGTCGTGTCGCTGACAGCGAATGGCAGTCCCAGCAGTCGGTGCACCGTTTCTAGCTGTTGCCGCGGAGCCTTGGTGGCGACGGGGCGCACCACCCTGACCGAATCCTGCAGGCTTACGCTGCCCAAATCCTTGTCGAATGCCACCACGCAGTCGGCAATCTTCTTAAACACAGGTGCCGCCGCATAGCGTCCGGCAATGCTGGTACCCTCCAGCAGCACCATACAGGTATAGCGGGGATTGTCGGCAGGGAAGAATCCCACAAACGACGAGTTCTTCACCGAGCGGTCTCTAGCCTGCAACGCCGTACCCGTCTTGCCGCCGATGCCGTACACCGTATTATATATATTGCTACCCGTGCCTTTCTCCACCACGCCTACCAGCATCTCGCGCATCTGCTTGGCGGTCTCTTCGCTGCAGATATGGCTGTTCAGCACCACGGGCTTTATCTCCCTGCGTCTTCCGCCGTCCAATATCTCGCGGCAGAAAAGTGGCTTCACCATACATCCGCCGCCGGCGATGGCATTATAGAACGTCACCATCTGCAACGGTGTCACCGTGCACGAATAGCCGTAGCTCAAGTTCAGGAAGTCGCGGTCTGAATTGAGTGGCACCACCCCAGTGCGGGTCTCTTGCACCGCCAAATCGGGATTAATCAGCCCGAAGGGGAAAATCTTCTCAATGCCCTCCTTAAAGTCCGAGCGGCGATTGCGGTAATACTCCCACGCCAACTCGCACATACCCACGTTCGACGACTTCATCAACACACCGGGCAGGCTGGCAGTATCGGTGTTATAGCCGTGTCCGTCGCTAATCAGCTGGTGCGAGGCTCCATACTCCTTCATGCCTCCGGCCTGCACCCGTTTCGAGGTGTCGAGGGCAATCTTCTTATCGTTCAGCATCGAGGTCATCGCCACAGTCTTAAAGGTCGAGCCTGGCTCATAGTGTCCGCTCACCGCCATATTGCTCCACAGCATCTCCGACACCCTGCCCGACGTGTCGCGCGTCAGGTTGCTACACACCAGCACATAGCCCGTCGCCACCTCCATCACTATGGCGCAGCCATGCTGTCCGCCATACTGGTTCATCGAGGCGCGCAACGCACTCTCGGCAATATCCTGATAGCGGGTGTCGATAGTGGCAATGATGCTTCTGCCGTCCACCCTGCGGTGCAGCAGTGTCGAATCCTCGTCCAACACTCCCTCTTCATCCACAGGCAGCCATGTGCCCAGCGTCAGGCGGCGACAGCGATACAGGCCGTCCTGTCCGCGCAGCACACTGTCGTAATAGCCCTCCAGCCCCGTGTAGCCCTCCTGGGTCTTGGTGGTGTAGTGCAATCCCACCACATTCTCACCCAGATTGCCGTAGATATGCGCACGCACATAGCCCATCACACTCCCATCGGCAGTCTTAGTCACCACACAGCGCTCCCATCCGGGCAGCGCGCGGATAGCCTCCCACTGCGAGTAAGGCACCCTACGTTCCACATACAGGCACCGGTTGGGTTTCTCCTTGCGATACTCCTTCCAAATGCGGTCGTGATAATACTGCTTCGACTTATGGGGAAACTGCGTATGCAAGATACTGCACACCTTGTCGAGGTTGGCACGAAACTCCTTATCGTTGGTGATACAGCTCTCCATCACCGGTTTGCCGTCCTTCATCACCACAGCGCCTCGGCTGTCCTTCTTAGGCCAGCGTCCGAGGTCGAGACACAAGTCGCACACCGGCACCGTAGTGGCAAGCACCTTCCCGTCCGACGAGAAGATAGTACCCCTGCGGGCAGGCTCCACACGGTCCACCCACTCACGTTTCGACGCTATCTCACGCCACATCTCTCCCTCCACAACCTGCGTCTTGATGGTAGCCCACAGCATCGCACCGCCAGCCCCCAACGTGAGCAGCAGATACAGCACCAGCATCTTGGTGAACAACGGCTTAGTATATTTCTTCTTTTCCAATGGTCAAAAGGGTTAAAAGGTTTGAAGGTTAAAAGTTAAAAGGTTTGAAGGTTTGAAGGTTTAAAAGTTAAAAGGTTTGAAGGTTTGAAGGTTAAAAGGTTTGAAGGTTTAAAGGTTTAAAAGGTGCGCCTAATTCTCAATTCTCAATTCCTAATTCTCAATTCCCAATTCTCAATTCCCAATTCTCAATTCTCAAATCTCAAACGGTGGTCCCGCAGTGATTCCCACGCCTGTGCTGTCCAACATCTGCGAAATCTGCGAAATCTTCACCGTCTCCTGGTAGCGTTTCTGCAATTCGATACGGCTCTCGCGCAAGAAATTGATACGCTCCTGTGCCGCCAGCTTCGCCTTAGTCAGGTCCTCCACCTTGTAGCGGTTATACACCAATATCAGCGCGTAGAAACAGCCCAGCAATATCACCGGTATCTGCCTCAGCACAGCCTTACTCTGCAGCACATCGCCACCCAATATCCGCGACAGCCAGTTAGGCTTCTTCTCAGCCTTCGGCTGCTCTTGTCCTTGTTGTATCTCTTGTTCCATAGCAACTCTCAACGTTAAACTTTAAACTCTAAACTAAATTCTCTCCGCCACCCGCAGTTTCGCGCTCCGTGCCCTGTTGTTGCGTTGCAGCTCCTCCTCGCTTGCCGTCACCGCCTTGCGCGTCACCAACTTCAATGGCACCAACGGGTTGCCGTAGAAATCCTTCTCCAGCACTCCTTCGAAATTGCCCGTCTTAAAGAAATTCTTCACCAGCCGGTCCTCCAGCGAGTGATACGACATCACCACCAGCCTGCCGCCCGGATTCAGCAAATCCAACGACTGCTGCAGCAACGCCTGCAGTGCATCCAACTCACCGTTCACCTCAATCCGCAACGCCTGAAACAGCATCGCCAAACATTTATTCTCCCCGGCGAGTCGCCGATTTTCTTGTCCTCTCGGCAGATGGTGGCTCACCGCCTCGCGCAGGTCGAAGGTCGTCTCAATCGGCTTAGTGGCGCGTGCAGCCACTATCGCCCTTGCCATCTGGCGGGCGTTAGGCAGCTCGCCATACAGCCGCAGAATTCTCTCCAGCTCCTGCTCGTCGGCGCTGTTCACAATATCCCTTGCCGTCAGCTCCTGCCGTTGGTCCATGCGCAAATCCAGCGTACCCTCATAGCGGGTCGAGAATCCCCGCTCCGCCACGTCGAACTGGTGCGACGACACACCCAAGTCCGCCAACAATCCGTCAACCTTCCGCACCCCGTGCAGCCGCAGGAAACTCTTCGCATGACGGAAATTCTCGTTCAGCAGCGTAAACCGTGGGTCATCCAGCGCATTAGCCAATGCGTCGGCATCCTGGTCAAAGGCAATCAGCCGCCCCCCGTCGCCCAAGAGCGACAAGATAGCACGCGAGTGGCCGCCACCCCCGAAGGTAGCGTCCACATACGTCCCGTCAGGACGGATGTTCAATCCCTCGATGCATTCATTGAGCATCACTGGCAGATGATAGTCCATGCAGTTTTCCCAGTCTTTCGTTAACCTTCGACGCAAAACCAGCGTCGTCGTCGTTCATCTTATCATAGGCGGAGCGTTCCCAGATTTCGATGTACTTACCGGTGCCCTGCAGCACTATCTCCTTCGAATCCCCTATCAACGACTTCTGTTCCGGAGGAATCAGCAGGCGGTCGTTGCTGTCCAAATCCACGTTGTTCAGACGCGTCAAGCGACGATAGATCTGGGCATCTTCGATGTTGTAGAGGTTCAACTCTTTTTGGAGTACTTCCATCTCCTCTTGAAAACTGGCAAACGTCCATAACTCTAAACACTCGGATGTGAACCCGCGACGGATCACAAAATGGCAATCCTCCGTCTGCAACTGCCTTTTTAAAGCAATTGGGAGCTTGAATCGGCCATTCGAATCAATCTTACAGTATTCTGTACCAAGTATTAGAGCCATTTTTACTAATATTGTTTCAGAGTGTAAAAGTACTAATAATTTTCCAATAATTGCCAAAAAGTTCCAAAAAAAGTTTTCAACTGCCAATTTTTGATAATCTAGTATACGGAAAACCAGAAAAAAGGTTTCATTTTTTTTATCATTTCCACAACCCGATGTTAATAACCCCATTTTCAATTCACCGCCCATTGTCGAAAACTCCCCTCCCAATTCACCATCCATTGTTGAAATCCCACCCCTACCCTACCCCCATTACCCCGTAGGGTTCCCGTTCAAGAGCGCATTCAAAACACCCCAGAGGGGTTTCCGTTCAATAAAAAACATCACCAACGAATTGGAAGAATAATTGAACGAAAACCCCTACGGGGTATGCAAATGTGGCTTGTTATGCCTTTTGCTATTGAACGATAACCCCTACGGGGTATTACATATTCATAAATTACCCCGTAGGGGTTTTCGTTCAATAACCGTCGCAACGCATTCGTTTATTACCCCGTAGGGGTTTCCGTTCAATAACCATCGAAACGCATTCATTAATTACCCCTAAGGGGTATTTATTATATAGTACATTATTTATACTATATAATGACTACCCGAGGGCAATCCTCTTCTCCCTTGTTTGTTTTATACTTTCACCTTAGTTATACCTTAGTTATACTATTATATATAGAATAACTAAAGTATAACTAAGGTATAACTATAGAATAAGTAGCGAAGCCAGAACGAAACAACCACCTATTATATTATACCAAAAAAGCCAGAAATCAGGGTGCCACTTTTGAGAAAAAAAAGTGGCACAAAGTGGCACCCGATGACAATAACAATAACAATAACAATAGGGATGAGACCACTATTCCCTCTCAGCCCGCACTCCCACTTCACAGATGGGAGGCAAACACTATGACCGACAGCCATATACACTCAAGTGTGAACTGTGAACTGTGAATTGCGATGATTTTTGGTTTTTCGAGCAGATTCGTTATTTATATTGCTGAATATCAAATTATATAGCTGAGATTAGCCCGCGTATGGAGTGACTGATGCGCTACAGTGCTACAGTGTTACAGTTAGAATTCGGGTGCCCATTTTTAGACAGAACTATATCTAATACATTAAGGTCACCTCCAATAATTAATTCTGAACACGAATCTCACTAATCTAACATTGCGTAATGCGAGAGTAAAGAAAGCTTGCTTTCTTTACCGAGCCCAAGCAATGTCACAGAATGTAACGAATTATTATTCGTGTCATTCGTGTTATTCGTGTTCGTCAAAAAATGAATTTTTAGTGGTTGCCTTAAATACATAAATATATTGGAGATTTTGATAAATGTAAAACGAACTGTAGCAACTGTAGCGCTGTAGCAGATTGGTTTGTTGTATCGCAACAATGTCATGTTGGTAAGAGAAATGCCCCGTAGAATGTTCAAATTTTAGTATGAAACAATGGTGGTATAACATTCAAAATCACGACAAATCGGCAAAACCTACACCAAATTTCATCTTCTTTGGATTTATTTTAAGATTTTTTACAATTTATCAAACATGCTGACAACCATATTATTGGTATTTAGAAATAATATATATTATATAGAAAAAAACAATAATTCAAAAATATTTTATACTTTTGCACTTTATTTCTAAAACTTTTAAGTCGGTTATGGGAGCATTACATTTATCATTCTTTTTAGGACGATATACGTACATAAGTCTTATGCTTTCCTTATTATTGATAGCCTGTTGAAGACTTGGGGCATTTATATTATTACTTATAATGGACAAGAAAATGAAACGCAATTATCAAATGCCGACCATCAAGGTCGTCGCCTTCCGGGTAGAGGCGGGATTTCAAAACTCACCCGATGTCAAAGTCGGAAGTTGGACTGATAATAACGGTGTAATATCAACACAACAGAGTGGAACTAGCCTTTTTGAGCGCGAAACATCAAATCTGCCTACTATCATTAATTAAGAATCACAACAAAAGAACAAAAAAGACTTATTGTAATGAAAAAGTTATTTCTGCTTTTTGCACTTCTGGCAGGTATTGCCGTGATGACCGGCTGTAAGAAAGACCAGGATGTCGTCACTCTTCAAGCCGTTGTCGACCAGGACACCAAAGCGTACTTTGGTAATAGTGATCGTACCTTACCTTATTGGGATGAGGGTGACGAGGTGAATGTCAACGGCACTGATAAGCCTCTCACTTTCCCTGGTAACACCATTACCACCATTGCAACAATCGCGGGTGTGGATGCCAGTGATTATTACTGCGCCATCTACCCAGCCTCAGTAGTAAAAAAAATGGGCAACCCCGGTGCAACAACTACAGCAACCATCTACTTCGACCCCCATCAGCAGTATATTTGGGAGAACAACCGCCAACGGGTAAACATGCCTATGGGAGCCGTCACATCGAATGATGATAAGACGCTCATCTTCAAAAACCTTTGTTCCATCCTTCGTCTGAAAGTAAAAAATACTTTAGCCACTGATTTTCTTGTGAAGAAACTCACCGTAACATCATTTGGTGGATACATTTCTGGACACTTCGATGTCTCCCTTTCCGCATCGGGCAACCCTGTCATTAATGCGTCTAGCCTTAACAGCACGGGAGAGGACAACACTTTAACAGTTTACGTCCCTAACAAAGAAATTCCTAGAACTACTGATTCTGAACATCCTATCTTTGTAGATTTTGACATTGTCGTGCCGCCATTCAACGCTGAATATCTCATCCTCGAGGCGGAGCTGCTTAATACTGATGGAAGCTTCTTTGGTTACACCTCTGATACGGTGGCGATGGCCCCCGCTAATTTTGATCCAGAAGTAAGTGGTTCAGTTACTGGTCACACTTCTGGCCCAGTATCAGTACCTGTTAATAAGATTGTAACCCTCCAGTTTGGAGTCAACAATGTCACCGATGATGTCATCAAGTATGATTATGGATATCTTGTACGCGGCCCGTTATTTAATCAACGTATACGAGACCTAATTGGGGACCGTACCGACATCACTAGTATCAAGTTCAATCGGCACACAGGTGCACTTGTTGCTGAACATTTATACACTAATTGGGGTACCTTTGAAACCATCGCGGGTGTCACCTATGACACAGTCAATAATCATCCAGAGGGTTGGGTAGAAGTACAGACATCAGATTCACCCCATAAAATATGGGCCTATATTGATGGTGCCACGGTGACGATTAACTCTTGGGCTGCGTTTATTTATGCCAATACCGACTGTAGCGAGATGTTCAAAAACCTTCCTACTATCCAAACTATTCAATGGAACACCACGCGTGATTATGGCTTCCAAACCGAAGATGTGACTGATATGTCATACATGTTTGCAGGAGATACGAGTTTAACAACCATTACCTCGGTTTATGATGAGAATAATACTCAGGATCTCTATTTCAATACTACTAATGTGACAAATATGGCACATATGTTTGACAGTTGCATACATCTGCAGAATCTTAAACTCTCTTTCAATACTCATAACGTGAATGGTGCCGGGATGGTTGCTATGTTTAAAGATTGCTATAAATTAGGGACTCTTGATATAAGTTCATTCACCACCGACCGAATAACCGATATGACGAAGTTGTTTTATAATTGTGGAAAAATGGCTGACCTGAACATTAGTCATTTCAATACGGCCAACGTTGTAACTAAAACCGACATGTGCACTGGTCTCCACAACTTAAACCAATATGGTATTACCACGATTACATGCAAACAACCTGTAAAAGAATTCCTATTAAATGGTACAGGTCTTAATACCAATGTAACTTGGAATATAGTACAATAGCAACCGATATTCCATATTCTGAATAGTCCACTTCGGCTGGCCTCCCAAGGATATTCTTTGAGAGGCCGGCTTGTTTTTTGTAGGTATAGGGCTATCACATTTCCCCCATTTTTCTTTTGCACTTATCCGTTCGTTGAACGGGTAACGAGTACCCAAAATACGGTAAGAGGTGTTTAGATGCGGTAAAGATGACAATTATTTTTATTATGGGGCCTGCTCGGCAGGGACACGCGCCAACGCGCAACTGACTATAAATCTGCTAGAAATTATTTCATATTGGAACATGTGTGCATTAATTCAAAAAAAAATCGTATTTTTGCATTTTCAAAAATGTATATATAATAGTAACATAATATTAATAACATGAAGAAAATCATCCTTTCTCTGACTTTGGCGGTGCTGATGCTGGCACCCGCCGCCAGCCGCGCCGACGAGGGCATGTGGCTGCTGTCGCTTATCGGCAAGAACTATGCCGACATGCAGAAGGCTGGCTTTAAGCTCACGCCCGAAGACATCTATTCTATCAACCAGAACTGCATCAAGGATGCCATCGTGGGTCTCGGCAACGAGGGCCGCCCC
>JAFWQP010000055.1 GCA_017509045.1 Bacteroidales bacterium | reverse complement strand
TCCGAGGCGAGTCAGGGCGGATGCCTGGTGGCTCCCTACCAGATCACCCGCGGCAGCCTGCCCTCCGTGGGCATGGGCACCACCGAGGCGGGCGTCATCACCTCGGACATCAAGGTGGGCGCGCTGGACATCACTGACGAGACCACGCTCGCGGCTTTCTCCGCAGCCGTGAGAGCCAACAACAGCGGCTGGGAGTACGGCGACCAGCTCTCCGCCTACGTCGCACTGCAGAAGGTGAACACCATCACCCAGGTGCCCTATGTGGAGGTGCACGCGTACGAGATTACGCTGGCGGAGGACGACGAGACGCTGGTGCTCGACCTCATCGACAACGACCCGACCTGCTTCGCTGTCGTCGACCAGAAGCTGTGCCTCAATGCCCCAATCAACGGCGGCGCCTGCTACGTGCACAGCCGCAAGGACGGCCAGAAGACCCGCGTGTCGACCCAGCGCTTCACCGCCACCAACGACCTGCTCGACGCCTACACCACCGAGGCGAAACGCGCCGAGGCAATCATCAGCTACGGCGGCAAGACGAGCACTGAGTTCCTCACTCCCAACATCGATTAGACGTTGGCACCTGTTAACCCTTAAACTAGGGGTAGGACGTAACTGCAAAAAAGGGCGTCGGGAAACCGACAGCCCTTTTTTATTTAGGCTACCCCTAAATATATATTCGTACGGTTATTTTTTTATCAACCAACAAAAAAAATTAGTTATTGTTTAAAAAGTTGTATTTTTGTCGATGTGTGATGATATGCCTTAAGATAGTAGATATGTTGATTGCTAGTGTGTTATGATATTTATATTTGGTTTGCATTATATTAATAATTATTAAAAAACTGTTTTACATGAGAAAAAAAGTACTTTTTTTTGCGCTAGCGGTGTGCATGTGTATGCTGCCGCCCATGGCGATGGCGCAGGGCAAGCCTTGCGACCCGATTGGATATCTGCCTTGGTGGGAGGATTTCCAGGCTTATCCTCACAACACGACGCCTCCTACGGAGCCTTTCTGCTGGCATTTCCAAGGCACTAACGAGCCTTCGATTGGTTCGTATAACATCAACGGCGGCTATCTGACCTGCGTGCTGGACTTGTACAGCACGGGCGAGACTTGGGCGGTGTTGCAGAACCCGTTCGACACTTCGCTGACGGTGAACCACCTGCAGGTGACGTTCAGCGCGGGCAAGAGCCGCAACGACGCTTCGCTGAATTCGGACTTGATTATCGGCGTCTGCAAGAATCCGACCAATCCGGTGGGCAATTTTACGCCGCTGGATACGGTGCTGGCTATCCCCTATTGCTCGCCCGACACGATGGCACGCTTTACGGTCGACTTTGCCGCCTATAATGACACAGGACGCTATTTCTGTTTCCTGACTAAGCCCCTCTTGTCGAGCGGCATCAATTTCTTGGCTATCGACAGCATTGTGTTCGACTTTAACGACCACTGTATGGTGCCGCACGGGCTGCGGGTGAGCCATATTACCGACGAGTCGGCCCTGCTGCAATGGGGCCAGTATAGCAGTAACCATATCGACCTCGAGTATAAGCGGCTTACCGACACGGGCTGGACCCGGGTGGGAGCGACAGGCCGACAGATCCACTTGGCCAATGTGCTGATGCCAAGCACATCGTATATGGCACGCATACGTCAGGATTGCTCTTTGGCTTCGAACGGCTATTCCGACTGGTCGGACACGGTGTTTTTCACTACCGACACTGTGCGCTGCCGTATGCCGAGGAATCTGGCACTGACAGATGTGGGCAACACCTACGCCTCGTTTGCGTGGACACCGGCAGGCTCGGCCTCGCAGTGGGAGCTGCATGTGTTCAACAGCTCGTTCAACCGTGTGTTTACCGCCACGAACAATACCTATATGGTGACAGGTCTGAGCTATGGCACCAACTACCGTGTGGCTGTGCGCTCGATGTGCGATGCCAGCAATGCGTCGGATTGGACCGACACGATTATGATTACTACCAGCAACTGCTATAATGTGACCAATGTGACGGCGGAGCCTTCGTATACCGAGGCTACCCTCAATTGGGCGATGGGTGCCGACATGAACGACCACTGGGAGGTGGTATGGGGCAACCCGGGGTTCCATGACGGATATGAGCTGGGCAGACAGGAGGTGGAGGGTGCGCCACATTTGAGCATCACGGGTTTGGACTCTGCCACCAGCTATGTCGCCAAGGTGCGCTCCCTGTGCGAGGACGGCCGCTATAGCGAGTGGTCGTCGGTGGCCTTCACCACTCTGAGCGGCGGCGGCAGCCAGGAGGGTATTGCCGCGGGCGACGGTATGACGGTGGCCATCTATCCCAACCCTGCCACCACTGCCACCACGATAGCGGTGAAGGGTGTGGAAGGAAGAGTGAATGTGGCCATTATAGGCATGGACGGACGCACGGTGCGGATGTTTACCAAGGACTGCCCGGTGGACTGCGAGATGGTGCTGGATGTGGAGGGCTTGGCTAAGGGCAGCTATGTGGTGCGCCTCTGGCGAGTCGCCGGGGACAATAATGGGATTGACATTACCCGTAAGTTTTTTGTAGAATAATTATGGAGGGTTGAGACATGAAGAAATTTTTATTGCTTTTTGGTTTATACTTTCTGGTTTGTATGACGGCAGGTGCGCAGAGCTACCAGTCGGTTCCCTATTTCACGGGATTTGAAGGTTTGAACACGGGCGACCAGCCAACGGGCTGGATGGCTGTGGAGAGCACCACGACGAGCCTTGCCACTTTTCCCTGTGCATACAACTGGTCGGGCAACGCCCGCAACGGCAGTGTGTATTATGAGTTTGAGTTCTCGTCGGGGTCGAGCGTGCGCACGCTGACGGCTGCCACCTGCGAGTTTGCCGACCCCAGCAGCCTGATGGTGGACTTTTACGCCTCGACGGTGTCGTCGTATGCGCCCACGCTGTTTGAGGTGGGCGTGATGGAGGATACGGTGTTTGTGCCCGTGGATACGGTGACGCTGACCAACGCGGGCAGCTTTAGCTCTTCCTCTTATTACCACTACCGAGTGTATCTGGTGGACTACGCTGGCGACGGCCATCGCATCGCCTTCCGTGCCTATAAGAGCGGCACAGGCCAGATGACCCTGTTTCTCGACGATATGACCATCACCACGGCTCCTACCTGCACCTATATGCCCGGAACGCCGTCGGCAACGGTCGACTCGAACAGTGCCACGCTGACATGGGCCGATGCCACTGTGTCGGCAGGCTATATGTTGTATCTGAACAACGACAGCAGCTGGCACTACTCCTATACTAACAGCTACACTTTCACTGGCCTCGATGCCAATACGCTGTATGGCGGCTATCTGTACAACAACTGCACGGGCAGCGACACCAGTGAGGCGGTGCCTTTCAGTTTCCGCACCGATTGCGGAACCACTGTGTTGCCTTTGGTTGAAAACTTCGACTCCTACGGCGGCTCATTCCCCAGCTGCTGGCGTATCACCGAGTCGTCGGGCAGCTATCCCTACCTCAGCACCACAGCGGGACATAGTGGGTATGGTGTGTATATGTATTCGTACAGCGACAATCTTTCTTTTGCCTCGCCTCGCATAGTGCAGCCTATCAACACTATCGAAACCAAGGTGTGGGCTAGGGGTTCGAGCACATACTATACATTCGAACTGGCAGTGGGCTTTGTGACCAATTTGGATTCGGTTGCCACCAGTGCCGTGTGGGTAGACACTATTACGCTTTCCACCACTTGGACGGAATATACGGTGTCGTTTGCCCACCTCAGCAATACCGAAAGTGGGTATGTGCTGTATCGCAAGCTGTCGGGCGGCTATGGCACGATGTATGTCGACGACATCACCATCCGCGAGGTGAGCAGTTGCGCCATGCCGCAGTCGTTTATCACCACCGGCACCGCCTCGGGACAGATGAGTCTGGCATGGCAAGACAGCACGGCAAGCAGCTGGCAGGTGGTGTATGGTGCCCATGGCATTGACCCCGACACAGTGATGACCAACACGGTGACTTTCACCACCGACAGCGTCACGGTGACAGGATTGGACGATAACATCACCTACGACTTCTATGTGCGTGCGCTGTGCGGCGGTGAGAACAGCTACTGGCAGGGGCCCGTTACAGCTCGGCCCAATCTGTTTGTGATGCGCCAGAACCAGACCGACACGGTGTATATGTGCGGCGGTACTATCTGCGACGATGGCGGCCTGTCGGGCAACTATTCCTACTCCCAGACTTCCACATTAGTCGTCTATCCGACCGACAATACACAGACCATCACCCTTTCGGGCAGCTACCACACCTATTCGTCCTCGTCGTCGACGTATGGCGAACTGTCCATCTACGAGGGTGTGGGCACCAGCGGTCGGTTGTTGGGCTCGTTCTACGGTAACGACACGCTGCGTGTATCCTCGCTCGAGGGCGCTGTCACCATTCGCTTCTCCGCATCGGGCTATAGCGACTACTACACCAATTCGGGTTATGAACTGACAGTGAGCTGTTCGCCTCTAGCTTCCTGCAACGCCCCCTACGATGTTGCGGTGAGCGACATTGCCGGATCCTCTGCCACCGTCAGTTGGGACTATGGCACCAGTAGCACGCCTATGAGCTTTACAATTGGCGTGTACGACACCGCAGCAGGCACCTACACCAGCTATACAGTGGCCGACACGGCACGCTCGCTATTGCTGGGCGGCCTCAACCAGACCACCACCTACTACGTATCGGTGCGCGCCAACTGCAGCACCACCGACGTGAGCGATTCGGTGGGCAAATATTTCACCACCAAGTGCTATGTGGGCGGCGAAATACAAATTGGCGACGGCACTGCCAGTCTGGGTTACTACCCGATTAACTCGTATTATAACTATACTCTCTGCCAGACTTTGTTCGACAATGTGGAAACGGCACCCCTTGCCGACACCATATTCGGTATCAAGCTGTACCAGATTTCGGGTCCCAACGCCACACGCAATGTCACCATCTATCTCGACACCACCAGCGTATCGGCCATCAGCAGCACCAGCAACTACATTGTGATGGACTCATCGAAGGTTGTGTACACAGGCACTCCCACCTTCCACAATGGATGGAACGAGTTCACCTTCACCAGCCCCTGGGTGCGTCCCTCTTCGACCAACAATATTGTGGTCACCTTCGACGACAACACCGGCAGCTATTCTAGCACCACCAACTGGCAGGGCACCGAAGGAGTGAATGGCAAGACCCTGTATGCCTATGGCGACGGCACCAACTACGACCCCAACACAACTCCGTCGAGCCTCAATAGCACCTCAATCCGTCCCAATATCATCTTTGTCGCTCCCTGTGGCGATGCCAACTGTGTGCCACCTAACATTACCGTGGGTGCCATAACAGCCAACAGCGTTACCCTCAACTGGATGCCCGGCTTGGATGAGACAGCTTGGACTGTGGAATACCGCTTAGCTAGCGACACCACTTGGTCGGTGGCCCTGATGAGCACCACTGCCCAGACCTATACGGTGACGGGTCTGTACGCCAACACGCTCTATTACTTCCGGGTTGGAAGCCTATGCAGCAGCCGCACGGCATACAGCCAGACCTCTGCCCGCACCTCGTGCGCAGTGATGAGCCGCAGTTCGCTGCCCCTCACCGAGGACTTCGAGCCCTACAGCTCGGGCGACGTGCCTAACTGCTGGACAGCACCACTGACCGGCAACAGCAGTAGCGGTAACTTCCCCTCCTGCTACAACTATTCCTACAATGCCCATAGCGGCAATGTCTATTTCGAGATGGAAAGCAGCTCCAGCCAAGAGGAGGTATTTACCCTGCCCGCCATCGACACCATCGACGGGCTGGAGGTCAGCTTCTATGCCGCAAGCTATAGCTATTATGCCCCCACCGCTTTTGAGGTGGGCGTATGGGAAGACACGGTCTTTGTAGTTCTCGACACCATCGACCTCGATGTCTCGGGCTATTATGTATATCAGCCCTATTATATCCGCATCAATTACAACGGCACCGGCAATCGCATCGCCTTCCGCGCCACGGGTAGCAACTACACGCTGTTCCTCGACGATTTCAGCATCTATGTGCCCAATCCCTGCGACTCGGTGACGAATTTGATGTTCGACACCATCGGCATGTCGCGACTGGCATTCTCGTGGACCGATACTGCCGCCCGGGGTAGCTATACCGTGAAGATTGGCACCAGCAACAATCCCGCTGCCGCCCTCTATACTGCTACCACCACGGCTACCCATTACTCCTTTACAGGTCTTACCGGCTTGACCACCTATTATGTGTGGGTCTATGCCAACTGCGGCAGCCTGCTCAGCGACCCGATTGGCGCCTCTGCCACCACGCTGGGTTCCGACCCGCATTTCCTACCTTATTACAACGACTTTGAGGATACCACCAATCTCTTCTCGGTCTATCAGCGTTTGGGCGCTAACACTTGGTATACCGGCACAGCTGCCAACCATGGTGGCACTCATGCCATGTATGTCACCAACGATGGTGGTGTGACTAACGCCTACACCAACAGCAATCAGTCCATCTCCTTCGCCATGACCTACCTGCAGATACCCTACGACAGTTCCTATGCCATCAGCTACGACTGGCGCTGCCAAGGTGAGGGCACATACGATTTGATGCGTCTGGCGTTGGTTCCCGAAGACTACGATTTCTCCAATTCCTTCACCTCCATCAACCGCTACAGCAACACCCTCCCCACTGGCTGGATAGCCCTCGACGGTGGCAAGCGCAACCTGCGCAACACTTGGCAGAGCGACGCCAAAGCCGTGCGGCTGACTGCTGGCAATTACTATCTCACTATTGTCTGGATCAACGACGGCGCAATGGGCTCCAATCCTCCCGCCGCCATCGACAACATCCACTTCGCCCTGCTCACCTGTCCTGCTCCAGAGAATCTGGTCGCCACAGCCACCTCTTCCAACACCATCAATGCCACTTGGGACGCAGGTGCGGCTAACAACTGGATTGTCGAATACGGTGTCAGCGGCTTCACGCCTGGCACAGGCACCTTTGTAGGTGTATCCACCAACAGTGCCACCCTCACAGGTCTTGCTCCGGTCACCTCCTACGACATCTATGTCCGTCCCATCTGCTCCTCTGCCGACACAGGCTTTGCGGCTCACGCCACCTGCCTCACCGGTTGCGACAGCGTCATCAACGACTTCCCCTGGGTTGAGGACTTTGAGAACGGCATCACCTGCTGGGACCAGCACCACTCCCGTGGTACGGTGGACTGGACCACCGGCCGTGGCGGTAACGCATACGGCGGTCTCTCTGGCGCAGCCACCGGCCAATACAACGCCCGCTTCACCTGCAACAGCTACGACGGCTACACCACCTACCTCATCACTCCCATCCTCAACATCCCCACCGAGGACGAAGTGATGATGACTTTCTACCACGCCCAGCCCGCCTGGGGTAGCGACCAAGACACCCTTGCCGTCCTCTACCGCACCAGCCCCACTTCCGAGTGGCAGTACGTAGCCTCATGGAACAACAGTATCCCCACTTGGCAAATCGATACCGTCATGCTGCCCAATGCCACCTCCACCTATCAGGTCGCCTTCATGGCTCATTCGGGCTTCGGTCAAGGCGTACTGCTCGACAGTATCGTAATCTATGGTACCGAGTCATGCACACGTCCCACCTTCGCCAATGTCAGCGTGGGTGCCACTTCGATTGCTGCCACTTGGGTAGGTCCCGCCAGCAGCTATGAGGTGGCCATCAAGCCCGCCAGCGTCCACGACTGGCCTGCTCCCACACGTGTGGATGCCCACAGCTACACATTCACTGGCCTTGAGCCCAACACCACCTACAACTATCACGTGCGCAGCCTCTGCAGCGACACCGCCATCTCGTTCTGGACCACCAGCAACAGTGTTACCGACACCCTCACCTGCTACATGCCCGAACAGGTTGTTGTCGCCGAGGTCGATTTGCAGTCCGTCACTCTTACGTGGCAGTCCGACGTCACAGCTCATGCTGTTGCCTACGTGGTGAACATCTACAACACCGCCTTTAGCAGCTCCGACACCGTCTATAGCAACCATGTCACCATCTCCAGCCTCTATCCTGGCTCCTCCTACAATGTCAGGGTCCAGTCGATGTGCTCCGCCACCACCTATAGCGACTGGTCCGAGCCCATTGCATTTACCACCCCCTCGTGTCTTCCTGTTACCGATTTAGCGGTGTCGAACGTCACCGGCACCTCTGCCGAGGTCTCTTGGACACCTGGCGGCAGCGAGACATCGTGGATTGTCAGCTACGGCTATCAAGGCTTCGACCAAGGCTTGGGTACCGATGTCACGGTAACCGCTCCCTCCTGCACCATCACCGGCCTACAGCCCGAGATGGACTATGATGTCTATGTCCGTGCAGTCTGCACCGACGATGTGCACAGCGAAATCTACCGTGTCACCTTCACTACACTCGCGCAGACTGGCATCACCCCTGTCGATGGCAACTTTGCCTGTAGCATCTATCCCAATCCCACCAGCGGTGCCACCACCATCAGTGTCGACGGTGTGCAGGGCAAACTGCTTGTTTCGATACTGGATATGAGCGGACGCGTGGTACTCTCCGACGAGCTTTGGTGCAACGATACCGCTGACTGCCGTAAGCAGATGTCGGTCGAAGGTCTTGCCCAAGGAGCCTACTACGTCCACATCGTGGCAAACGATGTCAACCTAGTTCGCAAATTGGTGGTCAGATAGCCCACCTGGATAATCAAGAAGGAGCGGTCGCGTAGCGGTCGCTCCTTTGTTTTTTCTAGTAATACTAGCAATACTAGTAATTCTAGTAATACTAGTATTACGCTCAACTTACGAGCACTTCGACCACCCGCAGTTGGGGCAGCTCTTGCAGCCGCCGGTGTATATAATCTTGCCACCGCAGTCGGGGCAGGTCTCGCCGGTCTCGGTGCCGTCCTTGATGTAGCGTTTCAGGGCACGTGCCACACCGTTCGACCAAGTGGTGATGCTGTCCACGTCGAAGTTCAGCTTGCCAATAAGGTCCACCACATTGGGTATCGGCATACCGTGGCGCAGAATACCGCTGATGAGCTTGGCATAGTTCCAGTATTCCTTCTTGAACATACGGCTCAATCCCTCCATAGTGACGTGGTAGCCGTCCTGGTCTAAGAATTGGAAGTCATAGCGGGCATGCTCGTCGCCTTTCTCCTTGACGCGAATCACCCAGCCCTTCTCAACCCATTTGGGCAGGATAAAGCTCTCCGCCCTACCGGTGAAAATCTCGTAGGGGCGGTTGTTGTACATACCCACCACTGCAATCCAATCCTCCTTCTCGTTCTTGAAGCGCACCACCTCTGCCTCCAGTTTCTTAGGACGTTTGGGAGCCTTGTTCTCGCCAAACTCGCTGCACTTGTCGCCGGTCGATTTCGATACCAGCACTCCGTGGCGCGAGCCGTCGCGATAGATGGTGCAGCCCTTGCAGCCGCTTTCCCACGCTGTCATGTAGATTGTGCTTACTACTTCTTCGGTGGTCTCCTTAGGTATATTGACGGTGACGCTTATCGAGTGGTCCACCCACTTCTGTATGGCTCCCTGCATCTTCACCTTGCTCACCCAGTCGATATCGGCCGAGGTGGCCTTATAGTATGGCGATTCGGCTATCAGTTTGTCCAGCTCGCGGTCTTCCATCCGCTCTATCTGCTCCTTGTTGTAGCCCCTCAGCATCAGCCAATCGATAAACTTGGGATGCAGCACGTTGTATTCCTCAAAATAGTCGCCGTTCTCGTCTTTCACTATCTTGTGCTTCGAGCTGTCCTTGTCGTTGGGGTTGATTTTCTTGCGGCGTTTGTAGCTGACCAAGAACACCGGCTCGATACCCGAAGTGGTCTGGGTGCAGATGCTCACCGTGCCTGTCGGCGCGATGGTCAGCAGGGCAATGTTGCGACGACCATACTGCAGCATGTCGGTATACAGCTGCGGGTCTGCCTCCGCCAAACGTTGGATAAAGGGGTTCAGCTTCTCACGGTTGGAGTCATAGAGGGGGAATCCGCCACGCTCCTTCGCCATGATGACGCTCGAGCGGTAGGCGGAGCAGGCCAGCGTGCGGTGCACGTTTACCGAAAACTCCGTCGCCTCGTCGCTACCATAGCGCAGCCCCATAGCCGCCAGCATATCGCCCTCGGCGGTGATGCCCAAACCGGTGCGGCGGCCTTCAAGGCACTTCATCTTAATGTTCAGCCACAGGTTGCGCTCCACGCTCTTGATGTCGTCGCCCTCGGGGTCGCTCTCTATCTTGGCCAGTATCTTGTTCACCTTCTCCAGCTCTAGGTCAATCAAGTCGTCCATCAGGCGTTGCGCCTTAATGATATGGTCACGAAACAGGTCGTAGTCAAACTCTGCCTCCTTCGTGAAGGGGTTCTTCACATAGCTGAACAAGTTCACCGCTATCAATCGGCAGCTGTCGTAAGGGCACAGCGGTATCTCGCCGCAAGGGTTGGTGCTTACCGTGCGATAGCCAAAATCGGCATAGCAGTCCGGTACGCTCTCGCGCAGTATCGTGTCCCAAAACAGCACCCCTGGCTCAGCCGAAGCCCAAGCGTTGTGGATAATCTTGTTCCACAAGGCGCGTGCGTCAATCTCCTTGCGCACCAACGGCGTCGCCGAATCCACAGGGTACTGCTGCACAAAGGGCTTGCCGTCACGCACACACTGCATAAACTCGTCCGTAATCTTCACCGACACATTGGCACCGGTTATCTTGCCCTGCTCCAACTTGGCGTCGATAAACTGTTCCGCGTTGGGGTGCTTAATGCTGATGCTCAACATCAGGGCACCGCGACGGCCGCCCTGCGCCACCTCGCGTGTGGTGTTGCTGTAGCGTTCCATAAAGGGCACGATGCCTGTCGAGGTCAGCGCGCTGTTCTTCACCGGGCTGCCCGAGGGACGTATATGCGTCAGGTCATGTCCCACGCCGCCGCGCCGCTTCATCAGCTGCACCTGCTCTTGGTCAATCTTCATAATGCCGCCATACGAGTCGCTAGCGCCGCTGTTGCCGATAACGAAGCAGTTCGACAGCGACACAACCTGAAAATCGTTACCGATACCCGACATAGGACTGCCCTGTGGGATAACATACTTAAAATCCTTCAGCAACCCATAAATCGTCTCCTCCGACATCGGATTTGGGTAGTTCTGCTCAATACGGGCAAACTCCGATGCCAAACGGTGGTGCATCATATCGGGATTTAGCTCGTAAATCTTGTTGTCGTCGCGCAAGGCATACTTATTCATCCAGACGTTAGCCGCCAGCTCGTCGCCACCAAAATACTCCACCGACGACTTCATAATCTCGTCGGGCTGGTACTGCGTGTAACTCTTCGGCTTAAGGTGCTGACTATCATCACCAAAGTTCAAAAACATATCAGACTGCATAACTGCTTTGTTATATATTACTATTATAAAATCCTGACAATTATTATATTAAAAAGTTTTAGGGCACTCTCAATTTTCAATTCTTAATTCTCAATTCTCAAATACAAACAATTACCCATATATGGGCATTATTTTTCAAGTTGCTAAATTACACAACAATTTTCTAACCGCAGAGAATGAGTTATCAACACCCCCGCCCTCCGACAACGTAACTATCAGAAATCCAGTCCGAAATTCGATAAAAACCTTTTTTCTCCTTCCCAATTTTCAATTCTCAATTCCCCTCCACCACTACTAGTTTCTTCGTCGCCACGCCCTGCTGCGTTCTTATTGCCATAATGTACGTGCCACGGGGCAGCGAACCGACCTTCACCATAGCGGAAATCCCCTCGGCAGGCTGCTCTAACATCAGGCGGCCTGTCAGGTCATATACCGCAATCGACTCCAACCTATACGACGACAGCACGTTCACCACCTCGCTCGCCGGGTTGGGCATAATGCGCGTGAACCTGTCCAGATTGCCTAGCCGCTGTATGCCCTGCGTCTGGGTGGTGTCTATGGTTGTGGTATCTATCACCTCCGTAGTGTCCTGTGTCGTCGTGAACAGCAGTGTGTCGCTCCACGGACTGTAGTTGTCTATGTCGCACCGTCCGCGCACAGCCACGCTGTACTCCGTCCCCGGCATCAGCCCCGTCAGCGTCACCGTCGGCACCGCGACCGTCACCACCGCGCCGCCGTCGACCGTGTCCCCCGTCGGGCGGTACCACACCTCCCAGTCGTGCTGCCGCGCGTCCGCGCTCCACATCAGCGTCGCCCACACCGAGTCCACCCCCGCCGTGTCCAGCCCCGTCACCGCCGCACACGGCGTCCCAAACAGTGTGTCCAATATCGGGAAGATGTTGATTGAGAACCCCCACCCGCCTAACCACTCCGGATTAACTACGCTATCCCATAGCAGCGTGTCGTACCTAGCCCACCATCTGCTGTTAACAGTTACATTATAGATTGTGGTACTATAGGTGGTGGGGAAATGTTCCCAACAAATTCTGGGCGTAGTGTATACGGTGTCACCTGCCATCACCTGCGACCACACTGCACCGTTGTTATTGTGTGTGCCCGCCACCATTAACGTCTGTTTTTCTATGTCTATCACTACACCCGTATCGAACATCACCTCGAACAATGCCGCATAACTTGTATTATTAAGAAAACTCCCATAAGTTGAAGCCGTCTTGGGAAACATCATGTATCGGTGGGGGTATTCCCAACGCCATGCCCCTTCTGCCTGAAGCTGAGGCTGCCCGCCCTCTATGGTGTATAGCTGCACATATTCCGTCTCCCTGTTCGCTATCGTGGTATCCACGGGACCGCCAACACGTCCATTAGGGAGTAATCTTGCGAATGGTACCGTCCACAAAATGTCAATATCATAAAAAATTGTAGGACAAACAGCCAAACCTATCACCCTCACATTATCTGTTAGAGGAATTTCCTCTCCCGTGATATACCTTCCTGAGTTCCATGATGCCAAATTGGGAAATAACTGTAAAAAATCCTCGTCAGTCGTTAGTCCCTGTAATAACGGCAATAATGTATACATGTAATAATATTGATATATTCCATCGAAACAAAACGTATTACCCATATGGGGCCAATAGGCACGCAATTCGGTGGGATTCATAGGGTAATATAGGTAGTCTCCCCCACCAAGATTTATTGTATCGCCCACAGGCCGCTGCGCGTTCACACCAACGCCGCACAGCACTGTCATCAAGATGATTATTATCGATGTCTTTTTCATAATATATACCTTTCTGTTAATGATTTTCTGTTAATAATGGCACTGTTGCGTTATGGTATCACTTATCACCCTAGTAATTTTTCCATTGCCGTATCAGCTGGGGGGATCCCAATAGGCTGCTTTGGGTAATATACACCGAACCCTGTCCGGCGGAACAGAATTCTAAAATGCATAGGATTAAATAGATAAGTGCTCTTTTTATCATATCTGCTATTTTGTTTGACGCTGCAAATATACATTTTTTTTTTGGAAACTTTTCGGCAGAAATTTTTACTTTCAAAAAATTCTCGAAATTACCCCTCTTGCTTGTATAGTTATCCTATCGTTATACCTTAGTTATACTTTAGTTATACCTTAGTTATACTATTATATATAGAATAACTAAGGTATAACTAAAGTATAACTAAGGTATAACGATAGGATAACTATACAAGGAACGAACCAAAAACGCAAGGCCGACAGCATAACCGTCGTGTGTCCAAAACGAGGTAGACAAAAGGTTTGGGGGCAAATTAGAGGTAGGACACAATAAAAGAGGGCAACGGGCGTTATAAAGGCATACCAAAATTCTACAACTATGAAAGACATTTTACCCGTCAACGGGATTTTTGAGATGATGCAGTTGCCCTACGATGCCGAGGCGTTGGGCGTAATTAGCAGCAACACGCTAGGCTTTCACCACGGCAAGCACCTGAAGGCGTATGTGGATAATCTGAACAAGCTATTGCCCGGCAGCGGGTTGGAGGGCAAGCCTATCAGCGAGGTGGTGCGCCAAGCTGAAGGTGGCCTGTTCAACAACGCGGGACAGGTGCTGAACCATGTGATGTATTTCGAGCAGTTTGGAACTGCCAACCACGAACCTACAGGCAAGTTGTTGGAAATGATTGAGCGCGATTTCGGTTCGTTTGGGGCATTCCAAAAAGAGTTTGAGCAGAAGGGCGCAACGCTGTTCGGCTCAGGCTGGGTGTGGCTGTCGCTGAATAGCGCAGGGCACCTAGTCATCACGCAGGAGGCCAATGCGGGCAATCCCGTGAGGAGCGGGTTGGTGCCTTTGCTCACCTTTGATGTGTGGGAACACGCCTACTACCTAGACTACCAAAACCGCCGCGCCGACTACCTCGCTGCCCTATGGCAGATAGTGGACTGGCAGGTGGTGGCATCAAGACTGTAAGTCGCAAGTATTCTGTAACATTGCTAAGCGCAGGAAAATACCCTGTGCTTAGTTGTTGTCATCCATGACTATTCTGTTTCAGCAGCCATTAGCCAGTCGATTTCATTGTCTTGGTGATAGGGGATAGAGTTATGCTCTGCAATACCATTCCCCCAAGAGTCTTTGACATTGTCATCAAGTTTGTTCTTCTTAAAGTTCTCAGCTTGCTCAAAGATGGCCTTGAACACTTCATCTCGTGTGGCGGGTGGGTATTTGTGCTTGGCGAGGGTGAGTATTATCTGCACTTTGAGTTGTGCCTTGATGTCGGACTTCTTGTCCCAGTCGATATACTGTGTCTTGTCGTCAACCACCTCCTTCACATCCTTTGCAAGGGCAATGTATTGTTCCTCCGTGTACTCATCAAGAAATCCATATTGCTCGGCCACTGATTTTAAGATGTCGTAGAAAGCCTTGACCTCGATATTGGGGATGCCGTCGGGCAACACGTTGTCTTTCTTTATTTCCTCGAACAAATCGGCCAGTTGCTTGGCGACTTCAGTCACTATTTCGTCAGCCAGCACAATATCGTCAGTGCGGTCGTTGTACTTGTCGATGATACTGTTCAGCCGCTCTGTGAAGCTGACGGCCTTCACTTTGTTTACCTTCCGCACGCTGTCGATGACCCGCTTGAGCAGCTGCTCCATCAGTTTCACCTTAGTGTTCTGATAGGGTAGCCGTTTGAGGCGTTCCATATATTGGGAGGCCAGCAGGTCAATCTGTTTGGTGTCGTTGAGCTGCATGGTGTTGATGGCGACTACCTCTTCGGAAATAAGTGCCTCGTTGACCAGTTTCAGCACGTGGCGGTTCATTTGAGAGGCGTCGGGCGAATCACCTGTATTGGTCTTGTAGATGACCGAACGCACTCCTGTGAAGAAATGCACGTCATCGACTTCGGACTTTTCTATGCGCTCATCGTTGTTGCACATGTTGTAGGCCGATTTCATAATGGTGGTGTGCTTCATGAAGCGTTTCTCCAGCTCGTCAGTCTGCTGTATGCGCTCGGCGGCCTGTTGCAAAGCGTCTAACTGTTCCAGCGGGGTGCCTGTGAAGAACTTAGTGTAGTCGATGTCGTGGAACATACGACGCAACACATCCAGCTCGTCCTTGAACAGCTTGACGGCATTGTCGATAGTCTCCACCGGAGTCTCGTTCTGTCCACCATTGGCGTATCTCTTCATCGCCTGGTTGAACTTCTTCTTGATGCCGAGGTAATCGACAATCAAGCCCTTGTCCTTGCCGGGATAGTTGCGGTTCACGCGGCTGATGGTCTGGATGAGGGTGTGCATCTGCAACGGCTTGTAGCAGTACATCGTGTCCAGACAGGGCACATCGAAGCCCGTAATCCACATGTCCACCACAATGGCAATCTTGAAGTTCGACTTCTCTTCTTTGAACTGCAGGTCCAGTTTCTTGCGGTCTTCGTCGGTGCCAAGCAGGTTGTATAGCTCTTCGGGGTCGTCTTTCTGACGGATGAAGACCATCTTAATCTTCTCCATCGGCTTTATCTTCTCAGCCTCCTCCTTGCTGAGTTCTTCGCCGTCACCGCATACCTTCACCTCCGCCCATTCGGGTCGCAGGACGACAATCTCCTTGTAGATGGCGTAGCCTATCTCGCGGGTGGCGCAGACAATCATCGCCTTGCCTTTCACGGTGCTGCCCTCTTCTACGCGACGTTCATAGTGTTGTATGAAATCGACCGCCAGCCGGTGGATAAGGTCGGGACTGTTGAGCAGCACGCTCATCTGGGTCATCGCCCGTTTGCTCTCCTCAATCTGGTAGTCGGTCGAGCCCTCTTCGGCACATTTGTCGTAGTAGGCTTCTATCTGCTTGATGAGCTCGCTGTCGGCAAAGACATGCGAGGCGCGTCCCTCGTACATGATGGTCTTCGTGATGCCGTCGTTCACGGCCTCGATCATCGAGTATTCATCCACGATGGGACCGAAGACCTCGAGTGTCGGGTCGATGGGTGTGCCGGTGAAGCCCACGTAGGTGGCATTGGGCAGCGAGTCGCGCAGGTATTTGGCGAAGCCGTACGAGCGGCGCACACCCTTGTCGGTTATCTCCACTTTCTCCTCCAAGCCTGTCTGCGAACGGTGAGCCTCATCGCTGATGCAGATGATGTTGGCGCGGTTGGAGAGCAGGTTGATGTCCTTGGAGAATTTCTGTATGGTGGTGAGGAATACGCCGCCGCTGGTGCGTCCCTGCAGCTTTGCTTTCAAGTCCTCGCGGCTCTCCACCTGTTCTATCACGCTGTCGCCCACAAACTGCTTGGCGTTGAGTAGCATGCGCGACAGCTGGTCGTCGAGGTCGGTGCGGTCGGTGATGAGGATGATGGTGGGGCTGCACAGGGCTTTGCTCTTCATCAACAATCGCGACAGGAAGAGCATCGTCAGCGACTTACCGCAGCCGGTGGCGCCGAAGTAGGTGCCGCCCTTGCCGTCACCGCCAGGGTTGAGTTTGCTGTGGTTGAGGATATTCTGGTACAGGGCTCTGGCGGCGAAGTATTGCGGGTAGCGGCAGATGAACTTGCGCTCGTCTTTCGAGGTGTCGGGGAAATAGATGAAGTTGTGGACGACGTCGATAAGGCGGTCCTTACGGAACAATCCCGCCACCATTGTCTTCAGCGAGGGGATGCCGCTGTCGGCCTTGTCCTTGGCGTTGACCTTGCGCCAGCCGTAGAAGAATTCGTAAGGAGTGTAGAGTGTGCCGAATTTGTTGTTCACGCCGTCGGAGATGACGATGAAGGCTGTGTATTTGAACAACGCCGGTATGTCGCGTCGGTAGCGGATGGTCAGCTGCTTATAGGCATCCTCAATGGTGGTGTTCTGCTTGATGGCGCTCTTGAACTCGAACACCACGACAGGTAGACCATTCAGGAAGATAATGGCATCAGGGATGCGATGCTGTTTCCCTACGATGTCGTATTGATTGACAACCTTGAAGATATTATGTTTCTGCTGACTCTCTTCGAAAGCGATGGGTTGGATATAAAGGTTCTGCCGAGTCGCGTCCTCGCGTTTCAACGAGAAGCCGTCCATCAGCAGATTCATCGTGTGGTGGTTCTCTTCATACAGCGAGCCGCCCATCCGCTGGGTGATGACGCGGATGGCTGCTTCCACTTCCTGCTCGGTGATGCCGTCGTTTTTGTATCGGCTGTGTAGATAGGCCGCCAGGTCGTCACGCAGAACCACCTCGTCGAGATTGCGCACGATGTCCTCACCCTTGACGTAGTCATACCCCTGCTCCTGCAGCAGGGTGACAATCGACATCTCTAATTGGCTTTCGTTGAAGTATGGCATAAGTCTATTTTTCTTTGTGTTGTAAATAGTAGATATTCTTTTGTGCCTCTATCTCTGCTCGTAATTCCTCGTCTGTTGGCATATAGGTCTTATATTTAGCAGCAAACAGTTGGTCATTGTCGTGGAGTACTGAGTATCGTGCAATGTCTTCATCCGTGTCGGCACATATCAAAATACCAATGAATGGGCTTTTTTCCAGTCAGTGATTGGAAAATGTTGACGCTGCCTTCTTCATTAGATTTTCCAGTCAGTGATTGGAAAATGTTTGGATAGTTCAGATAAAATGTGACAAACAAATACAGATTGCTCTTATTAAACCCTCTACCATATTTCTGTGTCAGCTGTTTTGCCAGCTC
>JAFWQP010000054.1 GCA_017509045.1 Bacteroidales bacterium | reverse complement strand
TGAATTCGTTAATTTGTTACTTCGTGACGTTGTTTGGCTCGGCATAGCGAGCAAGCTCTCTCTGCTCTCACCTTGTACAACGTTAATTCGTAAATTCGTTAATCATTGATGCGCCAAAGACTAACACATTAACACATTCACTCGTTAACACATTCAAAAAGGACTAACACATTAACACATTAACACGTTCAAGAATTCACACATTAACACATTCAAGAAATCAACGGACATATCATGATAAGAATACACGGTGCCAGAGTAAATAATCTGAAGAATATCGATGTTGATATTCCGCAGGGGAAGCTGGTGGTCATCACGGGGCTTAGCGGCTCGGGTAAGTCGAGTTTGGCTTTCGACACGCTCTATGCCGAAGGGCAGCGGCGTTATGTGGAGAGCCTGTCGAGCTATGCCCGTCAGTTTTTGGGTCGCATGGCGAAGCCTGAGGTGGACCTGATTGAAAATATAGCCCCTGCCGTCGCCATCGAGCAGAAGGTGAACACGAGCAATCCCCGCTCTACGGTGGGTACCTCGACCGAACTATATGAATACCTTAAGCTGATGTACGCCCGCATAGGGCGGACATTCTCGCCTATTTCGGGTGTGGAGGTGAAGAGGCACTCGGTGAGCGATGTGGTGGACTATATCTATACTTTCCCCGATGAATCTAGGGTGATGGTATTTGCCCCCCTGGCATATAGTGCCGAACACCCTTTGCGTCCGCAGTTGGAAATGCTGCATCAGGAGGGCTTTATGCGCATTGCCGTGAAGGGGACGATAGTGCGCATAGAGGACTATCTTGCCACTCCCGCAGAGGAGGGGGAGACGATGCTGTTGGTGGACCGTATACAGGTGCATCGGGGCGACGATGACCAGCTGGCACGTGTGGCGGAGTCGGTGCAGACCGCCTTCTTCGAAGGACGTGGAGCCTGCCAGGTGGAGGTGGAGAATGGCGAAGATGGGACGGTCAGCAAGCAGATGTTCTCAAACCGCTTTGAGGCGGACGGCATCACCTTTGAGAAGCCTAACCCCAATTTCTTTAGTTTCAACAACCCTTACGGAGCCTGCCCTACCTGTCAAGGTTACGGCAGCGTGATGGGCATCGACGAAGATATGGTAGTGCCCAATAAGTCGCTGTCGGTGTTTGAGGATGCGGTGGTGTGCTGGAGAGGGGAGAAGATGTCGGAATGGAAGATCCATTTTATTCGGCTGTCGCCCAAACTAGACTTCCCCATCCATAAGCCCTATAGCGAACTCACCGATGAACAGCGCGACCTTCTGTGGCACGGGAACGGGCAGTGGGAAGGCATCGACGGATTCTTTAAATGGGTGGAGGAACAGGCATATAAGATACAGTATAGGGTGATGCTGTCGCGCTATCGTGGCAAGACGGTATGTCCCGACTGTAGGGGCAGCCGCCTGCGCAAGGATGCCTCGTATGTGAAGGTGTGTGGTCGTCCTATCACCGAACTGCTGGCGATGCCGGTGTCGGATTTTGCCGTGTGGTTGAAAGAGATACAGGTGGAGGGAAAGAACGACGGCACTACCCTCACCGAGCATGAACGGCAGGTGGTGCGGCGACTGCTGATTGAGCTGGAACATCGTGTCAAATACCTCCTAGATGTGGGGTTGGGCTACCTCTCCCTTAGCCGTCTCAGCAACACGCTCAGCGGCGGCGAGTCGCAGCGTATCAATCTTGCCACCTCGTTGGGCAGCTCGTTGGTGGGCAGCATGTATATTCTTGACGAGCCTTCAATCGGATTGCACTCGCGCGATACCGACCGACTGATACATGTCTTAAAGCAGTTGCGCGACTTGGGCAACACCGTCATTGTGGTGGAACATGATGAGGACATCATGCGTGCAGCCGACTATATTATCGACATTGGACCCGGTGCGGGTCGTCTGGGTGGCGAAGTGGTCTTTGCCGGCACACCCGAACAGCTCTTTAAGAAGGCTCCCAAGCAGTCGCTCACGGCGCAGTATTTGAATGGCAGTATGAGCATTGCGGTGCCGTCGTCGCGTCGTCCGTGGCGCGACCGCATCACGGTGAAAGGTGCTTTCTGCAATAATCTGAAACATGTGGATGTGGATTTCCCCCTCGGCGTGCTGACGGTGGTGACGGGTGTGAGCGGCTCGGGCAAGACCTCGTTGGTGAAGCAGGTGCTGTACGACGTGTTGCAGAAACGTTTCGAAGGTGCCACCGACTATGTGGGCAAGTGTGCCGGAGTGGTGGGCGACTTAGGGCGTATCAGCGGCGTAGAATTGGTCGACCAGAACCCGATAGGCCGTTCCACGCGTAGCAATCCTGCCACCTATATGAAGGCCTACGACGAGATACGCCAACTGTATGCCTCCCAGCCTTTGGCAAAGGCACGGGGATACAAGCCCGGCTATTTCTCCTTCAACACCGAAGGAGGACGTTGCGAAGTGTGTGAGGGCGAGGGTTACGTGACTGTCGGCATGCAGTTTATGGCAGATGTGCACCTGGTCTGTGAAGAGTGTCACGGCACCCGCTTCAAAGAGGAGACGCTCGAGGTGCTGTATAACGGCAAGAATGTGTCAGAGGTGCTCGATATGACCGTAGACCAAGCGATTGAGTTCTTCGAAGGCCAGCAGGCTATCCTCGACCGTCTACAGCCGTTGCAGGATGTGGGGTTAGGCTATCTGAAACTGGGACAGTCGTCGAGTTCGCTCAGCGGCGGTGAAGCACAGCGTGTCAAACTGGCCTCCTATTTAATCAAAGGTTCCACCGACCGACCCAAGCTCTTTATCTTCGACGAGCCTTCTACGGGTCTGCATTTTCACGACATACAGAAACTCATCCAGTCGTTCTCAAGCCTTATCGCCCGTGGACATACCATCATCGTCATCGAGCATCACCACGACATCATCAAGGTGGCAGATTGGGTTATCGACATGGGACCCGAAGGCGGGCGCGACGGTGGTTACCTTGTTTTCGCAGGCACCCCCGAGCAACTGGCACAGCATCCCACCTCATATACTGCCAAGTTTATTAAAATGAAAATTGAAAAGAATGCTTGAGTAGTTGCTTGAATCTGTAAAACGCCCCGTTTAACCCTTTAGAACCTTTTAATCTTTAAACCGATAAAACCTAACATAGAATCATGGACAATAACACTCTCATTAAAAAACTTCGTCATTCCGCCAATGTGGGACTTTATGGCACCATAGCCGTCATCCTCATTGCCGTTGTTTTCCATTTTATGCCTTACCATATCTCTTACCAGTCGCCGCAGGTGGCTCGTTGGATGCTTATCGCCGGCACAGTTTTGGCAGTCCTTGCCGTTGTAATGATACTGCTGACCGTACGTAAGACAACTCCCGCATTGCGCCAGCTCGACAGCCTAGATGATAAGATTAAGGGCTACCACTCTTATATTACGAATCTATACAATAGCACTTTGGCTATTGTTGTCATCGAGTGCATCCTCATCACCCTTATGTCCGACACTGCGCTGCTTATGGTCATCATCCTTATGGTGTTGGTTCTTTTCATCTGCTATCCCAACATGTACAAGATGAAGCACGACTTAGGCCTTACCGATGATGAGATGAAGTCGCTGTTTGGCGATGCCTACATCGCCGATGCGAAGGCAGCCTACGATGAACCGACCGCCGACCTCCCGCTCGCCGACGCCCAGATAGAGAAACAGCAAGAGCCCAACGATTCACAAGAGTCCTAAACGACGACCGTACCATGTCTACTATCGCTGCCATATCCACACCTTCTGGCATCGGAGGTATCGCTGTCGTTAGGCTTTCTGGTCCCGAAGCTTTTGCTATCGCTTCGCACCACCTCACGTTACCAAAGCCTGATGCAAGCCGTCCTGCAGCCTCATTCTCACGCTTTCGCAAAGATGGTAATTTGATTGATGAGGTGGTGGTGACTCTGTTTCGCGCACCCCATTCCTACACGGGCGACGACACTGTTGAGATTTCCTGTCACGGTTCCCTGTATGTTCAACAGACCATCCTCCAAACGCTCATCGACAGCGGTGCCCGACTGGCGGAACCGGGTGAGTTTACCCGCAAGGCGTTTCTTAATGGGAAACTGAATCTTTCGCAAGCCGAAGCTGTTGCCGACCTTATCGACTCTACCAATGCTACCTCCCATCGCCTCGCTATCAGCCAACTGCGTGGTGGCTATGCCAAAGAATTGGAACAATTGCGCCAGCAACTGGTCGACCTCACCGCCCTTCTCGAACTCGAACTCGACTTCAGCGAGGAGGATGTGGAATTTGCCGACCGCAGACGCCTCCATTCCCTCGCCTCGCAGATTTACACCCGTATTATCGCTTTGCGGGAGTCGTTCCACATGGGCAACGCCCTCAAGCGCGGCATTCCCGTAGCCATCATCGGACGTCCCAATGCGGGGAAATCCTCCCTCCTCAACGCCTTGTTGCGCGACAACCGCGCCATCGTCAGCGACATCCCCGGCACCACACGCGACACCATCGAAGAGACCTTTGTCGTCAAAGGCACCCCCTTCCGCATTATCGACACTGCTGGCCTGCGCCACAGCGACGACCCCATCGAGACTCTCGGCATCCAGCGCACCATCGAGACTGTGGTACAAGCCGATATCATCCTCTATGTCCACGATGCCACACAGCCCTTCCTCCAAGCCCTCGACGACCTGCAGGAACTGCAAGACATCCGAACCTTCAAGGACAAGCACCTCTTCATTGTCAACAACAAAATGGACCTTGTTCAGGAAAACCCGATAGCACCTTATCGCACATTTCCCATCTCTGCAAAAAATGGCACGGGCCTCGAAGACCTCACGTCAGCATTGGCCAGAATCGCCAGCACCGACTTTGCACAGGCTCCCGATGTGATGCTCACCAATGTGCGCCACTACGATGCCCTTGGCCATGTGGAGCAGGCTCTGCTGCATGTTGCTAAGGGGCTCGCCGACCGTCTGCCCGCCGACCTTGTTGCCATCGACCTACGCGACGCCCTCCACCACCTCGGCACCATCACTGGTCAAGTCACCTCCGACGAGGTTCTTGGCTCCATATTCTCCCGTTTCTGCGTGGGCAAATAAAGAATAAAACCCTTTTAGAAGCTGTTTAAATTTGATTGATGAATTTTATTATGGACATGAACGAGCAGATTTTTCGCCTTTCCGAGGGCGCAATGGGGTTCCATTGTAACTGAGGAAAGGTGAAAAATATGCCGTTCAGGTGCTTTAAGAAAATCATTGAATTAAATTTTAAACAGCTTCTTAATTCATTCAAATATTAATTAAAACCTATTACAATTATGAATGCTCCAAATCTAACAATCAACATTCCGAAGAACATGCGTCATATCGACTCTATCTTCATCCACTGCTCGGCCACACCCGACGGCCGTGATGTGACTGTTGAGCAAATCCGCAAAATGCACCTCAAGAACGGGTGGAACGACATCGGATACCACTTTGTCATTTATCGTGACGGCTCAGTTCTCCCCGGTCGCCCAATCTCTCAGATAGGTGCTCATGCCAAAGGCTATAACACAGGCTCTATCGGCATCTGCTATATAGGTGGCATGAACAAGGAGAATACAAAGGCTGCTGACACCCGTACGCCTGCACAGCAGGAATCTCTCATCTGGCTTGTCAGAGAGCTTATCCGCACGTTTGGAACAATGAAAATATATGGACATAACCAAGTTTCTGCCAAAAGTTGTCCCTGTTTTGATGTTCCTTCGTGGGTCGACCAAACCCATCTTCTTGAGCCCGAATCAACGCCTGAGCCTGAACCTGACGAACCTGAGCCCGACGAACCCGAGACACCCGTGATAACCCAGGAAGATGTGAATAAATGGGTCGATAAATGGTACCGAAATATCTTCAAGTGGGGTAAGAATGGCACGAATGACACCCCTGTCGACGAGAGAATTTTACGTGAACTTGATAGGCCCATCGAACGTCCTTTGGAAGATGATTATGAAGAACTCGACGCACCCGAGGAACCCGGTTGGTTGGAAGAACTTTAAAAATTAAAGGCTCTAATTTAACCCAAATCGGTCATTAGGGTTTATGGCAGATTAGTATTTGTTCCGAGCATATTGGTCGCATCGCTGGCGAAGGCGTAGCGGGCTACGGCGAGACAGGGATGTGGACAAGATGCCGGAAGAAATGCTGAGATGCCATAAACAGACCTAAAAAAGTGAAATAGATTGAAATGTCGGCCTAATGACCGATTTGGGTTTAATCTTATTTAACTTCATATCATTCAATTTATAGAAGTTCCCTAAAAGCAATCATTAAATACCTATTTCGATGCCGAACTCGTGGAGCGAATGTGAGGTGTAGAGGGGCAGCATGTTGGCGGTAAGGCTGATACGGCGTATAACGCTGTTAGGGATAGCGATGCCGATGCCGACGGTCAGTTTCCAAGGGTTGAGATAGTTGCTGGCGTGGTTGCCGAGGGGTCGTGTGGTGGCAAGGGAATGGGCGGGAGTGAGGCTGAGCTGCCAGCCCATGCGGTCGGTGCCACGAGGGTGGAGGTTTAAGGTGAGAGGGATGCCGGCGTAAAGGCTGAAGGTATTGTAGGTATAATGTTCAGTAGTGCTATTGGGTATAGGAGTCAGTCCATCGGAGCCGTTCTGAGTCCATTGACCGCTGCTCTCAATAGCGTTAGCATATGTATAGCCAAATTCGTGGATTTGGATGTCGCACTGTCCGGTGTAGCCGCTGAGCGCTACACCTACGTCAAAGTGGCTGCGGTGGTTGGAGGCAACGGTGTAGGCCACGCCTACGTTGGCAGAGAGGTTTTGTGTGGGAGTGATGGTGGAATTATTTGCATTGGGAGAAATGCTATTTAGGTGGTCGATATTAATATCATACATCCCTAAGTAGGTGTTGGCTGCGGTGGAGGCCCCTATCGAGGCAGTGAAGTGCAGGCGGCTGGCTTTGGGTGTTTTTTGTTGTGGTGAGGTGGGAGAGATAATTGAGGTGATGTGATTAGTGGGAGTGATGGAGTGAGTGGGAGTGGAGGGCGCGGGAGAGTCGGTCGAAGGCGGATTGGAGTAATCAGGTATCTCGGAATAATCGGGCAGTTCGGCAGTTTGGGTTGCTTGGGGCTGTGCCACCAAGCAACGTGGGCTGGCTTTGACCTCTGTGGTGGCATTGGCGGTGGTCACGGTGGTGGGCTCGATGCTAGGGGGCATCGTGGCGGTATGCGGAATAATGTTCTGCGACTGTTCGGCAACAAGCATGCCTGTCGGCTCGGGCAGTTGTTGCCAGCGGTGCATCACCACGCCTACTATCGCCACCAGCACCGCCACACATGCTGCTGCTGTGCGGCGTTGCGCCTGCCTGTGTGCCAGGTGGCGCACATGGTCTGCGGCCTGTTGCTGCTGGCGTTGGTCTGCGCCATATTGCTGTAGCAGCTCTTCTATATCGTTAGGTTTCATATCTCTGATGTATCTTCTTTTTCATCCAATTGTTTTCTTAAGGTGTCGTAGATGCGGCTCATGGAGGTGTTCACATTGCTCTCGGTGAGTCCTGTCAGCTGGGCTATCTCGCGGCTGCTGCGTTGCTCTACGTACTTCATCCTTATCAGTCGTTGGTGCTGTTCTGGCAGTGCGGCAATGGCTTGTTCTAGTTGTTGGTAGCGTTCTTCTTTCGCCACAGCCGCATTCTCCGAGGGTTGGTAGTCGGCTATCTCGTCGGGGTCGGCAGCCAACGTGTTGCGGCTGCGTTGGTGGCGAAGGGTGTCGATGCACTCGTTGCGCAAGGCATTCATGCTAAACCCCTGCGGGTTCTTAGTCAAGTCCAATCGCCACCGGCGGTGCCATAGGCGTGTCAGCGTCTCCTGCACAGCGTCGGCAGCCAGGTCGTCGTCGTGTAGTATCTGCACCGCCATGCGACGCATGGCAGGCTGCAGAGAGATGATGTCGCGTATGAACTGTTCGGTAGTGATGGTAGAAATTAAGAATTAAGAATTAAAAACTAATGAATTGCTTCCAACCTTTTTCTGATTCAATACAATGCGCAGTCGAGGATGAGATTGCATTCGGTGGTTTTGTCGGCCGTCACGGTCACGGGGCAGATGCCTCCTTTGTCGTCGACAGATGTGATTTGGCACATGTCGACGTCCATTAGTACCACCGAGTATTGTCCCGGCGGGAGCGACAGTTGGTAGCGCCCTTTGCTGTCGGAGTTGGTGGAGGCAACCAGGGTTTTGGGCATCTGTTCGGGGGAGTAGTCGGCATGACGATAGCCGCCGATGTCGTCGAGAGTGAAGTATTCATAGGCGCGAACTTCGCACGCCAAAGGTCTTTCTCCGCTGTTGTTGCCGTCTAGAGGGGGCGTCCAATCGCCGTAGCGTACTTTCACTCTGCCGTAGATTCCTTCGGTGATGGTGATTTTCTCGCACGAGGTGGCGACGAGCATGGTCAGTGCGACCAATGCCATGATGGGGGTTATTCGTCTAAGTTCCATGAGTCGTATGTTATGGTTGATTTATTGGTGATTTCAGAGTTTTTTTAATATACTGCGTGGTTGAGCATGATGTTCAGTTCGACAGCCTTTCCTTCTTCAACTGTGACGGTGTTGCCGTAATTGGCGTTAACCAGTTTCCCATTAGTGGGGTCGAGCACGAACACTGAGTAGGTGCCAGGCGCAAGTGCTATTTCATAGAAACCCTTCTTGTTGGAGGTAGCAGTGCCTACCAATGGAGCCTGCAGGTAGTCGGATGATGGGGAGTACTCGTAGGCATATATCTCGCATACTATAGGCCTCTCGCCGTGGTCGGGTGGATTGCAGCCCACCCCCGGCATCCAGTCGCCGTAGCGTTCCTTCACTGTGCCATAGATGCCTTCGTTGATAGTTCTCTCGCACGAGGTGGCGACGAGCATGGCCAGCGCGGCCAATGCCATGATGGGGGCTATTCGTTTAAGTTCCATGAGTCGTATGTTATGGTTGCTTTATCGGTGATTTCAGTCCAGTACATGGTGGGTGTGACCGTGGTGATTTGGCTGGGGAGGCCGTTGGGCAGGTATTGGTAGGTGATAGTGTTGTGTGAGATGTAGGTGGTGTCGTTTCGGTTGTCGTAGTTGTAGTAAGTGGTGCGCACCAGATTGTTGCGGCATAGGCTGTTAGGGTTATCGATGAAACCGTCGCGGCTGATAAGGTCGGCGGGGAAGTAGCCAAAGAAGGGGTTGGGGTTGTTGTCATAAGCATATTCGATGTGCGACATGCCAGTCATGTACCATGCCATCGAGTCGGCGGTGGCGCGGACCAGGTTGCCGTTCTCCCACTCCAGCGTCCACTGTTGCCTGATAGTGTCGGTGTTCCAAAAAGAGCCCTGCCTCTGCCAGTCCTGCAGCGGGTGGGTGAAGACGATAGAGTAGGGTTGGCGTTCGTTGGCACGGTAGAGGAAGTCGGTGGTGTAGTTCCTATTGCCCTGCCCGAAGCGGAAACTGATTTGGCTCAGCCGTCCGCCGGTGTAGTGGAAATGATAGGTGCGCAGGGGGATGCTGTTGCCGCCTTCGATGTGGTGCTGTAGGCTGTCCAGCCGACCATTGGAATTGTAGAAATAGAGGTCGTAAATATTCGTAGGCTCGTTGCCATAGCGATAAAAATTGCCCTCTATGTCGAAGTCGACCCGTGCCAGCCGATGGTTGTTGGTCCAGCTCCAGCGGTCGGTGAAGGTCAGGGAGTCGATACTTGCCTCCACCCCCTCTTCGTGCAAGTCGTGGCGTATACTAGCGATGGGGGCCTGCGGCACATAATAGCCGCCGAAGGCATCTTGGTTGACGGGATAGATGTCATCCTCTGGGCGGCAGCCGGCCACCGTGAGCAGCAGTGCCGATAAGAAAAATATGTTTAGCTGTTTCATGATGTAGGCTTTAAGGGTTTTGTGGTTATACGTTGATATGTTGTGCGGCAGCCATCCCCTCTTTAGAGGGGTGCCACGAAGTGGCGGGGTATGTTCTTTCACCTTTCACCTTTCAAAACTGGTGCTGATATACAATTCTCTGTTGTGCTTGTCCGAGGTATCTGCACACCTCTTTGATCACCAAGATGAACCTGCCCGCAGGCGGGTCGATAATCTGAAACGAGTTGTTGTAGAGGCAGAGGCAGTCCACTCGTCCCTGCTCGCCTACGTTCTCCGTCACCATGATGGTGTCGCCCACCACCTCCATGCTAGTGACGATGTTCTCGCCCGAGCCGCAGTCGAGCATCATGTTGTAGTGCGTCACCGACAGGGTGTTGCCCGCAATCGTCACCGCTATCGAGTCGGTATTCATGTCCTTGGCGGCCAATGCGTCGGTATTCATCAGGCAGTCGCTGGTGGTGATATTGGCGAGGCGGGTGTCGGCATAAGGTCCCTCCATCTCTTTTTTACTACAGCCCACAACGGTGAGCAGCAGAGCCGACAGAAGTAATAGTTCGATGTGTTTCATTTTCTTATTCAAATATTTGTTGATAAACGATTCTTTGTTCTGAGCCCGCCTTCACCTTGACGACTAAGGTGAAAGGCCGTGGTGGAAGGTACAAAATCTGGAACGAGTTGTCGTACAGGCACACGCAGTTGGTCCTTCCCTGCTCGCCCACATCTTCTGTCACCGTGATGGTGCTGCCCGTCCCCTCTTGAGAGGGGTGCCTCGTAGAGGCGGGGTATGTTATATCGATAGTGGT
>JAFWQP010000005.1 GCA_017509045.1 Bacteroidales bacterium | reverse complement strand
CCCGCCTGTCCTTCGGGAGGCAGCACCTTGGCACGTTCCACCATCGAGGGCATGCCCTTCGGGTCGAGGAACGACACCAACGCTTCGCCCACCGCCAGTTCAGTAATCACCTTCGAGGTGTCGAATTCGGGGTTGGTGCGGAACGAGTCGGCAGCCACCTTCACAGCCTTCTGCTCGTGCGGCGTGTAGGCACGCAGGGCGTGCTGTACGCGGTTGCCCAGCTGTCCCAACACCGTGTCGGGGATGTCGGCAGGATTCTGTGTGCAGAAGTACACGCCCACGCCCTTCGAGCGTATCAGACGCACAATCTGCTCTATCTTCTCTAGCAGCGACTTGCTGATGCCGTTGAAGAGCATGTGTGCCTCGTCGAAGAAGAACACCAACTTCGGCTTGTCTAAGTCGCCCACCTCGGGCAGCTCCTCAAACAGCTCGCTCAGCAGGTACAGCAGGAACGAGGTGTAGACCTTAGGTGAATTGACTATCTTGTCCGATGCCAGTATGTTGATGACACCGCGCCCTTGGCGGGTCTGCATAAAGTCGTAGATGTCAATGGCTGGCTCACCAAAGAACTGGTCGCCTCCTTGGTCCTCGAGGCTCAGCAGGCTGCGCTGAATGGCCCCGATGGTGGCAATGCTGATGTTGCCGTATGCGGTGATATACTGTGTGCGGTTGTTGCCCACCTCTTCCAGCATCTTGCGCAGGTCTTTGAGGTCGAGCAGCAGCAGCCCTTGGTCGTCGGCTATGCGGAACACCATGTTCAGCACATCGCTCTGCGTTTCGTTCAAGTCCAGAATACGGCTCAGCAGTATGGGACCCATCTCGCTCACGGTGGTGCGCAACGGATGCCCTTCCTCGCCAAACACGTCCCACACGCATACAGGATACGCTTTGTACTCAAATCCACATTCCGTTAAGTGGTTGTCGGCGATGCTCTTTTCGAAATGCACATTGCCTCCGCCAGCCTTGCTCACGCCCGTCAGGTCGCCCTTGATGTCGGTGGCAAACACGGGGACGCCCATGGCGCTGAACGTCTCCGCTAAATTCTGTAACGAACAGGTCTTGCCCGTGCCCGTGGCACCGGCTATCAGGCCGTGGCGGTTAGCCATTGAGGGGATAATACCTAAGTGCTTTTCGCCACTGATGGCGTTAAAAGGTGTACCAGTGTTGTCAATCATAAGAATGGGTATTTATTATGTACTATAACGTAATTTGCCTTGTTTTATTGTAGTCTAAAGGGTAAAAAGTCTATTATAAAGTTTTTTTTGTTTATTATGCAGTCGCTAAGGGTGACATATTTTTAGTTCTCACTTGAAAGATACCGCCATGCTCGCAGATACTTCCGCAACCGTTCCACGTCGCGGTCGGTCAATTCGGGCAGCCGCCGAATATCCATGTTGTCCTCTAAGTCGGCGCGTTTCACCATACGGCTCAATTCGTTTTGTGCCGCACGGCGCACATAGTCATCGTAATCCTCCCCCTCGCGACGGGTCACTGCCAGCACCGCCTCCACAATCTCCTCCCTAAACCCCTCCTTGCTCAGATAGTCGGCAGTTACGTCAGAGTCCTCGATAGTGTCGTGTAGCAGCGCCACAATCTTGGCACGAGGGTCGTCGCACCGCTCCGCCACCCGTATGGGGTGCGTGATATAGTCCTGTCCAGCCTTGTCCTTCTGACCCGCATGTGCCCGTTTGGCAATCAGCAGGGCTTTGTCGTATAGCTCGTTGTAGTTCATCTGTCGAATGGGTTTGGATTGTTATGATAAGGTTATCAGTGTGTTATGCAGTGGTTTGTGTGTAGATTTGTTTGTGCAAAAATAAGCAATAAAAACCACACAAATACATTTTCTTACCGCATCTTACCGCATTCTACCGATTCTTACCGAAACTTACCGCATTTTACCGATTGGGGGGTCGTTTGCCGTTGTCTAGACGGCAAACGATCGGTTAAAGAACGGATAAGTGCAAGACATTTCCGAGTGTCGGGATGTCGACCGCCTTTTTTCTGAAAAAATGCAGTCGAATGGTTGCATTCCGAATTTTTTGTGTATCTTTGCACTTGCAGGCAGCGAGAAACAATGTCTGCAATTAATTGAGAAAGCGCATTTTCGCTCTATTCCTGTTTGGTGAAACTGGACACTTCACAATATATAGTAAAGGAATTCTGGGAAGATGAATGCTCCTGTTGGATTGTATTCATACACATGATACATCCCGCAGTGGAGCAATTCACTGAACCATTATTTTTTTACTATAGGGAGTCCAGCCCCACCAAGAAAATAGGGTTATCATGGATGGCTCCACTTTCTTGTATTGTGTAATAACAGTGCCACCGAGCCATGTCACATGAACTAAATATCAGTAAAATGAAGAAAAAGGTGAGATTTTATGTAATGAATCAAATGACGGTGGTCATGCTGATTGGGATGGCAGCATTTGTAGTAATGGGTTGCACAAAACCCAAACCTGACCCTGAGCCAGGCTCCGAGTTGGGTGACTGGGTCGACCTTGATTTGCCGAGCGGCCTGCTATGGGCTACGCGTAACGTGGGTGCTACATTGCCCGAGGATTATGGCGACTACTTTGCCTGGGGCGAGACGCAACCCAAAGAGATCTATGACTGGAGTACCTACCGTTACTGCAACGGGCACTCTGACCAACTCACCAAATACTGCAACGATCCATCTAATGGTTATAATGGTTTCACCGACTGGCTTACAACACTGCAGCCTGGCGATGATGCCGCCACGGCCAACTACGGCGGACGTACTCCCACCAAAGAGGAATGGCAGGAACTGGCTAACAACACAACCAGACAGTGGACGACAATTAACGGAGTGAACGGATGGTGCTTTACTGGCACCAACGGCAACAGCCTCTTTCTGCCCGCCGCTGGCCGCCGTTGGGGCAGTTCTCTCTACTACGCTGGCGTCTCCGGCTACTACTGGTCGAGTTCGCTCCTCACGGACTACCCGATCTACGCGTGGTACTTTTACTACGATTCGGACGGCCAGAGCGTGCACGGCGACCTCCGCGACCGCGGGTTTGCTGTCCGTGCTGTGCGTCAGAACTAGAACCTTGCCCCACACGGGCAGGGGAAAAGAGGGCTGGTGGGGGCGCGCACGGCAGTGCGCTACCCAGCCCCGCCAGCCATCTTTTCGTGTGATAGCATAGAATTAACATGAAAAGTCCCCAAAGGGACGACAGAACACAGGCAGGGGTGTGACCCCTGCTTAGAGGATATGGACAGCTAGAGCCCTGAAGGGGCGACAGAATTTCATGTGTCGCCCTTTCGGGGCTCAATATGATGGCACAATTGGTGCGGGGGTTGGCACCCCCGCCTGTAATCTTGTGTCCCTTTCAGGGACTTATGGCGCAGGGTGGGCACATTGATTGGGGGATTTTACGTTTCACAATTCGTGGTGGCAGGAGTGCCTGAAAGGCACAGACAGATATAGCGTATGGCATCGCCATTCGAAAACGGTGATAATAGCTTCGGCAGCCTGTAGGACTGCGACATCAGAGTCAGTGCTGACTGGTGTTGCAGCCCTACAGGCTGCGTGGATTGTGTGCGTATCGTGTTCCCACGGCGTTGCCATGGGCTATATTTGTTCCAGACCTCTGGGCTGGGGTGCAAACTACTTTAGGCTGGTACAATTTGAACCCAAATCGGTCATTAGGGTTTATGGCAGATTAGCATTTGTTTCGAGCAGATTGGCCTCATCGCTGGCGAAGGTGAGAAAGGCATCCAGTGAATGCCTTTCAGCTACGTCGAGACAGGGATGTGGACAAGATGCCGAAAGAAATGCTGATATGGCATAAACAGACCTTAAAAAGCGAGAAAGGATATAAAAGTCGGCCTAATGACCGATTTGGGTTGAATGGTCTTGGAGCATTTAGAAAGGAAATATGCAAAAGTTGCCTATGTTTTAGAAAGAAAGATTGTTATTGTCATTGTCATCATGTTCCACTTTTGCTCGAATTGTTTTGGGGCCCGATTTTATATACGATTGATTTTCCGCACTTTTACAATTCTTTCCGCCCTTTTGTGTTGTTGCAAAAAGGACGAGGTAACAAGGTAACAAAGTAACGTTGTATAAGGTGAGAGCAGAGAGAGCTTGCTCGCTATGCCGAGCCAAACAACGTCACGAAGTAACATTTTAATTGGAAGTGTTTGAATAGCAAACTTGTGTGTCATTTAAAAATGTTACCTGAGGCAGAAAAGAGGTAACATTTCGTGGCGTGAGAGGTGATGTAAGAAGCCGATAGAAACGACACGAAAAGTCCCTTAGAGAAAGGGCAAAATGTTACCAAAATGTTACCTGTTTTATAAAATAGGTGTTGCTATATGTTTAATTATCAGTTTGTAATAATAAAAATGTTAACTTGTTACTTTGTTACCTACAGGATTATGTAGCATAGGGCATTGTGCCCAAACGCCCATTTCTCGCTCAGATATTACTCGTGTTTTCTCTTTTGACAACCATCAAAACCCCATTTAGTGATGCTCTCTGAGCAGAAATCTAACGAAATCAAAATTGATTTTTCTCAAAAGCGGCACCCTAATTTTTGTTCTTTTGGGTATAATTACAGCAGACGGTTGCTTCCACTTTGGGTTCGCTCTGCCTTCGCTCTGGGTTCGCTCTGGGTTCGCTCTGCCTTCGCTCCTAAGAGTGGAGACAAAGAGTATTCAAAATGGGATGAAAAAGCCCCGAAGCATCACCTATCCATTTGTCGGAAGAACCTAACAAAAGATGTGAGGCCACAGCTTCCTCCCCAATTCACGCCCCATTTCACATATTGCAAGGTAAACACAATGACTATTAGTTATATACGTTCAAGTGTGAACTGTGAATTGTGAATTGCAATGAATTTGGGTTTTTTGAGATGGAAAAATAATGTTTTTTTATATAATTGATTAATAATTAGTGATTTATATTATGAATTGCCAGTGTTGCGTAAAAAACATACGCAATTCACAGTTCACAGTTCACACTTTTTCGCATGACGCTATACCCGAACGTGATGCAAAAATCAGAAATTCAAATCCATTTCATAACTCTAAACATACATGTAAATACAGCCCTTTAGTACCTAGCATAAAGTCGCATAAATGTGCTATTTGGACAGATGCCTCAACTACACGTTGGTCGGATGAGCCAAAAATAATTGTTCGGCAATAATAATATTATATATTTTGCGTTATTAAATATTATTTTAATATATTATGATTAAAGAAAATCTTGCAAAGGTGCGTTCGACCCTTTCCGACGGAGTGCAGCTGGTGGCCGTGTCGAAGACGAAGCCTGTGGAGATGCTGCAGGAGGCGTATGACGCAGGCCAGCGGTTGTTTGGTGAAAACAAGGCACTGGAAATGCGCGACAAGCACGCTGTGCTGCCGCAAGATATCGAATGGCATTTTATTGGCCATTTGCAGACAAACAAAATCAAGTATATCGCCGAGTATGTGAGCCTGATACATAGTATCGACAGCCTGCATCTGCTAGAGGCGGTGGACAAGGAGGCGGAGAAGCACGACAGGGTGATTGACTGCCTGTTGCAGTTCCATATCGCCACGGAGGAGACGAAGTTTGGCTTGGATATGGGCGAGGCAGAGGCGTTGCTGGAGTCGGCGGAGTTTGCCTCGATGCAGCACATCCGCATTGTGGGTGTGATGGGCATGGCGACTAATACCGACAACTTCGATTTGGTTCGGCAGGAGTTCCGCACGCTGCACGGCTATTTCGAGCAGTTGAAGGCGAAATACTTTGCAGGACACGAAGAGTTCAAGGAGGTGTCGATGGGCATGTCGCACGACTACCAGATAGCGATGGATGAGGGTGCGACGCTGGTGCGTATCGGCTCGACTATCTTCGGCGCAAGAGACTACGGGGTGCCGGTGAATGACGTTTAAGAACGTGTTATTGAGTGAATGTGTGAATGTGTGAATCATTTGACTAATGAATTAACAAATTAACGAATTAACGAATTTCTCAATTTTCAACTTTAATTTTTCAATTTAATCAATGCATATTTTTAAGAATAAACATCAGCTTGTTATTTCGTACTTGGTTATCACACTGGGTATATTGATTTACACCTTTGCTTGGTCGGCAGTGATGTTGCCGGCGAAGATTGTGGGTGGCGGGGTGAGCGGTATTTCCTCCGTTTTGTACTATGCGGTGGGTATACACATCCCCATCGGTATTATGAATTTGATCATCAATGCAATATTGGTGATAGTGGGCTTTAGGGTGTTGGGCTCTAAGTTTGGCGCCAACACTATATACGGCATCATCATGTCGTCCGCCTGCTTTATCCTGTGGCAGCAGGTGCTGCATGTGGAGACGCTGTTCGACGTGGATCAGTTTGGTGGATTTATGTGTGCCATTATCGGCGGTGCGCTCTGTGGTGGTGGCATCGGCCTCACCTTTGCCATGGGCGGAAACAGCGGTGGTACGGACATCATTGCCCTTATCGTCAGCAAGTTCTACAATATCTCGCCGGGCAAAGTGATTATGTATCTCGACATTGTGATTGTGGGCTGCTCCTACTTTGTGTCGCACAAGATTGAGAACATTGTGTTCGGCTATATCGTGATGGTGACAATGACCTACGTGCTAGATATGGTGTTGGACGGCAACAAGCAGTCGTACCAGATTATGGTGTTCTCGACGAAGAACAAGGAGATTGGCGAGACGGTGACTACCGAGGTGGGTCGTGGTGCCACCCTGCTGGATGGCGAAGGATGCTACAGTCACCAACAGCGCCAAGTGCTTATCATCATGGTGCATAAGACCGACAAACCCCATGTGATGCAGATTATACATCGTATCGACGCTGATGCCTTTATCTCGGTATCGAAGACGCAGGGTGTGTATGGCCGCAACTTTGAGAAACTGAAACTATAACAATTGAAAATTGAAAGTTGAAAATTG
>JAFWQP010000053.1 GCA_017509045.1 Bacteroidales bacterium | reverse complement strand
TTCCTTGAATGCCTCGACCGACATGATTTCACCTTGCGGAGATGTTTTGCCGCACTTGATATAGCCGTAGCCCGTTTCGGGACGGTTGGGCTTGATGCCGACGGTGACAATGGCGTTGTTTCCTTCGGTGAACGCGAGGGCACCCGCAATCACGCGGCGGAACTCTTCGGGGTTCATCACCACCGCGTCGGCAGGGGTGACCACCACGTTGGCATTGGGCGACTCCTGCTTGGTGCGCCAGCACGCCCAAGCTATGCAGGGTGCCGTATTGCGTGCCGCTGGCTCGGCAAGGATGTGGTCGACAGGCATGTCGGGCAGCTGTTGGCGCACAATGTCCACGTATGCGGCGTTGGTCACCACCCAGAAGTTCGACATCGGGCAGATGCCCTTGAAACGGTCCACAGTCAGCTGTATCAGCGTGCGTCCGCAGCCCAATATATCGATGAACTGCTTAGGGTATTCGGGAGTGCTCAGCGGCCAGAAACGGCTGCCGATGCCGCCCGCCATAATAACTACTTGGGTATTCATGATGAAGTATTTGAAGTAAGAGTTAAGAATTATGAACTATGAAGTTGATCGCTCGATTGTTTTTATTGAATTGAGAATTGAGAATGGAATGTGTTAACGTGTTAATGTGTAAATTTTTTGATTAACGAATTTGGCTCTAGTTTAATATCTGACTGATTTTTTACAGCCTAGAAGAGGCTGAATCTCAATAACGTTGCGGAAGTTGAGCGCAAAGAAAGCTTGTTTCTTTGCCGAAATGCAGCAACGTCTCGAAGAAACCCCATACAAGAAACCGATAGGTTTCGCAGTGTGGGGTATTGAAACACCCTCCTTTCCAGCGTCTCGAAGAGACGCGACATGGATACTATTTGGCAAAAAACAGTCATATGTTGTACTAGAGCGACGAATTTTCAACTTTCAATTTTCAATTTTCAATTCTCAATTCAGTTGCGGTATCCTATCACGCGGCGTACCTCGTCGAGTGTTCTGCGTGCGCTCTCGTGGGCTTTCTCCTTGCCTTGGTCCATCACACGGCGCAGGCGGGCATCGTCGGCCTGATATTCGATAATGCGCTGGCGTATGGGTTCTACAAATGCCACCATATCCTCGGCCAGCTGTTTTTTCAGGTCGCCGTAGCGTATCTGGCAGCGGTTGTACAGGTCGTCGAAATACTCCACCGTATCCTCGGTCGACACCACGCGCAGCAGCTGGAAGAGGTTCTCAATCTCCTCGGGCTTCTGCTGGTTCATCTGCGTGGGGCCGCTGTCGCTCTTAGCCTTCATAATCTTCTTGCGCACCACGGAGGGCTCGTCGGTGAGGAAGATAGTGCTCGCTTCGCCCTCGCTTTTGCCCATCTTGCCCGCACCGTTGAGGGCGGGAATCTTCACCAACCCGGTGGCGGAACCAATAGCCTGTGGTAAGGGGAACACTTCGGCGTGATACATATTGTTAAACCGTCCTGCGAAGGTGCGTGTCATCTCCAAGTGCTGCTCTTGGTCTTTACCTACGGGTACGCGGGTGGCCTTGTGAATAAGGATGTCGGCAGCCATCAGGGTGGGATAGGTCAGCAGGCCCGCGTTCACATTGTTGGGGTTCTGGCGCACCTTGTCCTTGAAACTGGTGACGCGCTCCAACTCGCCCAGATAGGCATTCATGTTGAAGAAGAGGTATAGCTCAATGGTCTCAGGCAGGTCGCTTTGCAGGTAGATAGTCGCCTTTTCGGGGTCGAGACCTGCCGCCAGATAGGCCGCCATAATCTTGCTGGCATCGCCATAGATGCTCCCCGGGGTGGGGTGGGTGGTTAGCGAGTGGTAGTCGGCAATAAAGAAATAGCAGTCGTGCTCCTCTTGCATGCGTACAAAGTTGCGCAGTGCGCCAAAGTAGTTGCCTAAGTGCAGGTTGCCCGTGGGGCGGATGCCGCTGCACACCGTTTCGCGTTTGTTGGTGTCGGTCATATTAGAGGTTTTACTTTGAAGTTTGATGTTGGCAGTTGTCTATTCTAAAATCTTTCCCCCACAACGTTCAAATTCGTTTTTTATTGTGTCGAAGGTACCAGTTTTTCAGAATCTGTGTCCCGTCGTGTATTGATTATTGTCCCGCGTCAGTGAGAAAGGTCATTTTTTATTTGGTTTATCCGACAATCGGATAGATGTTGTTTCTTTGAGACATTGCTTTGGCTCGGAATAGTGCAAATCTTAGGATTTGCCCTCTTCGCTCGCTTTTCGCAATGTTACTTCGTGACGTTGTTCGGCTCAGCATAGCGAGCAAGCTCTCTCTGCTCTCACCTTATACAACGTTTCTTCGAGACATTGCTCTGGCTCGGAATAGTGCAAATCTTAGGATTTGCCCTCTTCGCTCGCTTTTCGCAATGTTACTTCGTGACGTTGTTTGGCTCGGCATAGCGAGCAAGTTCTCTCTGCTCTCACCTTATACAACGTCGAGGTCTTTTTCATCCCGTTTTGGGTTCTCCTTGCCTCCAATCTTAGGAGTGGAGCCAGAGCGAACCCAGAGCGAAGGCATGGTGTGTTGAGTGGTGTGATAAATTGTGGTGTGATATTCTTGGGCGCCTATTATAGTTATACAAAAAAATGCCAAAATTAGGGTGCCACTTTTGAAAAAAAAAAGTGGCACAAAGTGGGACTCGATGACAATGACAATGACAATAGGGATGCGTACACTATCCCTCTTGGAGGGATGAATTAGAATTCT
>JAFWQP010000052.1 GCA_017509045.1 Bacteroidales bacterium | reverse complement strand
GTTCGCAATCAAAAGGTAACGGGTTCGACTCCCGTATACTCCACGATAAGAAAGTAAAAACTAAAAGGTAAAAACTAAAACATGTTCACGAGAAAACACTTTTAGTTTTTACCTTTTGTTTATAGTTGATATGAAAATAGCACTTTTAGGATATGGTAAAATGGGCAAGGCTATCGAGGCTTTGGCCGACGAACGAGGTCATGAGGTGGTTGTGACCATCGACGACGAGGACGATTGGATGGATAAGCTGGACGACCTGCGCGACTGCGATGTCGCCATCGAGTTTTCCACACCTGCTACCGTGGTCGGCAACATCATGCGCTGCTTTGATATGGATATTCCTGTTGTTGTCGGTACAACGGGTTGGTACGACCAGTTGGAGAGTGTGGTTCACGACTGCCAACAACGCGGACAGGCACTCTTTGTTGCCTCCAATTTTAGCATCGGCATGAATATCATGTTCGACCTCAACCGCCGTTTGGCTCAACTGATGAACGGCTACGAGGACTACCAGGTAGAGATTGTCGAAACCCACCATATCCACAAGCTCGACGCACCTAGCGGCACTGCTATCACTTTGGCAAACGACATCGTCGAGGAGCTCGACCGCAAGGATGAGTGGCAACTGCGCAAGACTGTCACCGACCATGGAACTACCGAGGCTCACCGCCGCCTAAAAAAGGACATGGTGCCTATTACCGCCATCCGCGAAGGCGAGGTGCCCGGCATCCATGAAGTGGTCTACGACAGCGACATCGACACTATCACCCTGCGTCACTCAGCCAAGAGCCGCAAAGGCCTCGCCCTCGGTGCCCTTCTGGCCGCCGAATATCTTGAAGACAAGAAGGGCTATTATACGATGAAAGACTTATTAAAAAGTGAAAGGTGAAAATTGAAAAATGGAACTTCGCGGCGGCGTTTCATTTTGGTCGCTCCTGCGAGATTTCAATTTTCATTTTTCACTTTTCAATTTATTTATTATGTCCCGCAAGTCACATCTCCCTTTCTACATTCTCTTTACCCTGCTGCTGTTGGGTGCCATGCTGGGCTGCTCAATGCTGGGAGCCGTGCGTTTTGAGTGGCACGAGATGTGGCATTCGCCCATCTTCCTCAACCTCCGTCTGCCCCGCATCATCCTCTCTGTGTTGGTGGGGGCTGCCCTTTCGGTATGCGGTGCAGCCTACCAGTCTATTTTCCGCAATCCATTGACCGACCCCTATGTGCTGGGCATCTCGTCGGGTGCCTCACTGGGTGCCGCCATCGCCATCTTGCTTGGCCTTGAGGCTTATCTGTTGGGCATCGGAGCCTGTGCCCTCCTTACTGGAATCCTCACTATCGTTGTCATCTATCGCATCGCCTCTATCGGCAACCGTATGCATACCACCACGTTGCTGCTCACAGGCGTATGCATCACCTTTCTCATCTCGGCCATCATCTCTTTCCTTATGGTGCTGCATCAGGACAAGATGGACAGCATCATCTTTTGGACTATGGGCAGCTTCTCTTCCGCCACCTGGCCCGATGTGGCAATCGTGGCGCCCATCGTGCTTGTCGGCATCGGCGTGGTGCTCTTCTACCTTCGCGACCTTAACTTGCTGCTGGCCGGTAGCGAAACTGCCAAAAGCCTTGGCGTGGAGGTGGAGCGGGTCAAGAAGGTGCTCCTCCTTGCCACTACCCTCATGGTGGCCTTCTGTGTGTCTACCTGCGGGGTGATTGGTTTTGTGGGATTGGTGGTGCCCCATTGCATCCGCCTTGTCTGCGGCCCCGACAACCGTCGCATTGTCCCCTATGCCATCCTTTTCGGCGGGCTCTTCCTTCTGTTGTGCGACACCCTCGCGCGCACCCTTCTCCCACCGGCAGAACTGCCTGTCGGCAGTCTCACAGCCTTGGTCGGTGCTCCGCTGTTTATCTATCTGCTCTATCGTAACAAAAAGACTTACTAATACCCGCTCACCCAGTGATTACTCTCAGCAATATCTCCTATAGCTATGGCGACAAGATTGTCCTTTCGCATCTCGACACTCAGTTCGAAGACGGTGGGTTCTATGCCATCATGGGTGCCAACGGCTGTGGGAAGACCACGTTGCTGCGGCTGGTGGCGGGACTGCTCACCCCGCAAGAGGGCACGGTGATGCTCGACAGCACCAACGTCCTACACTATTCTGCCCGCCAATTGGCACAGCGCATGGCTTTCGTCCGCCAGCATCCCCACACCGACTTCGAATTCTCCGCCTTCGAAACTGTTCTCATGGGTCGCAATCCCTACCAACACCGCCTACAGAACGAGTCCGAAGCCGACTGGCAGATTGTGGAGCAGTGCCTCCGTCAGACCAACACATGGCACCTACGCTTCGCCAAACCCAACGAGATGAGCGGCGGCGAGCTGCAACGCGTCATGATAGCCCGTGCGTTGGCACAGCAGACCTCCATACTGCTCCTCGACGAACCCGTTTCCAACCTCGACATCGCCCACCAGTTCGAGATACTCGACCTCCTGCGTCGCATCAACCGCGAGCAGCACAAGACCATCCTCCTCGTCATCCACGACCTCAACATGGCGTGGCAGTACTGCGACCGTCTGCTCCTCCTCCATCAAGGCGGCATACAGTACCAAGGCTCCACTCGCGAAGGGCTCACACCCGACAATATTGCCACCGTCTTCGGCGTCAACGCCACCCTCACCGGCGACAACATCCACCTCAGCCCTCGTCATTAATGAAGTAAGAAGTAAGAGCTAAGAACTAAGAAGGTATGCGGAAGCCAAATTTCACTTTTCACTTATCACTTTTCACTTTATTCTGCTTTGCCCACTTGTCGGTCTTTGCCACAGGGCAGGATAGCGATGTAATATTTTATCGCGGTCAGCAGTGGTGGCTCTTGGCCAGACCTGCCGATGCCGATTCGTTGTTGTCTGCCGCACTGGCTAAAAGCCTACCCCAAGACAGGTGCCAATCTACTGCCAATTGGGGTGGATATGTCGGCTATTGGAGTGTGTGTGGCGACATGCTTGTGCTCGACAGCATCAGGGTGGAGCTGGTAAAGGATGGCGAATGTGTGGATGCTACGCTGCCCAGATCTTTCATCCAGCAGGTGTTCAAAGCATACGAAGACAAAGGGATTGTCATGGCGCGTTGGTACTCGGGTACCCTGCGGCTGGCTTGTGGGAAGATGATTCGCTACGTACATGCCGGTTGGGACCGCAACTACGAGACCGAAATGGAATTGACTGTCCGCAACGGGAGTGTTGTCGACAGCATTGAGTACCACAACAGGATAGTCTGCGAAGGCCTCGACCTCGAGAGCCTTTCCGTACAGGGCAGGGACAGTCTTCAGCAGGGGTTCCGTCCCATACTCCAAAAGTATCCCCAGCTACAAGGCAAGGAGCGTATCTTCTTCATGGTTTCTGATTTCACCGTCGACACACAAGGCAACCTGATTGATATAGCCAAAGTCGTCTGTCATGCACAGCAGGACGACGAGCTAGAACAGCAACTAGCGCTGGAGTTCAAACGCTATCTGATGAGCATCCGTCCGTGGAAGGTGCTATACATCAACGGAAAATACTGCGTTTCCCAACGCGGATGGTCTATCCCGATAAGGCTAAGCGAATTGAAAAACGAGAATTAGCTCCGTGTATCTGGCGTTCTTTTTACTTGTGATACGTGGAGCCAGGGCTATTACGGTGATTGATTGTGTGAAATCAGTACATCTGTCGACAAACGTATTGCCCATTTCGACGTAAGTCCACTGGACTTTTTGAATTAATAACACCCACCTTGATTCCACTCTCGTCTAGCGTTTTCGTAAATCGAACCTAGACAAACTTGTTTGTATAGTGAGATGAGAAAACGTCATGTAGTAAGGTATCAACGGTTAGGCGACAACTATTTTTTGTCAAAAAGTCGTTATGTCAATATTTATTTATATATTTGTAGATTAATTTGCGAGCATTATGCGGTTTAAAGATATTGAGGGTCAGCGAGTATTGATAAATCACCTGACTGAAATAATTGACTCGGGGCGTGTGAGCCATGCCCAAATGTTCCTTGGTCCCACCAATAGTGGGAGCTTGGCGCTGGCGATAGCGTATGCCCAATATCTGAACTGCGAGAACCGTCAGCATTACGGCGAGGGGTCGGAGCTGCGGGCTGACTCGTGCGGGCTATGCCCGAATTGCCGCAAGTATGAGGAGCTGATGCACACCGACCTGCATTTTGTGTTTCCTAACACCACTACCTCAGAGGTGACGAGCAAGCCTTGTTCGGAGGATTTTCAGGCGGAGTTTCGCGACTTTCTGAACGAGTACCACCAGTATGGCAAGGAGGATGATTGGTATACGCAGCTGGGGGTGGAGAACAAACAGGGCGTTATCCGCGAGAAGGATGCCGACAATATAGTGAAGACGCTGGCTCTGAAGTCGTATGAGGGTGGCTACAAGGTGGTGGTGATTTGGATGGCGGAGCGGATGAACAGGGAGTGCGCCAACAAACTGCTAAAGACGTTGGAGGAGCCGACGGACAAGACATTGCTGCTGCTGGTCGCAGAGAGCAGGGACAGGATGCTGTCGACAATCATTTCGCGCGTGCAGCAGGTGGTGGTGCCTGATATGGGCATGGGGCTGTCGGAGGAGCGACGTATGGAGTATGCCCGCCTGTTTGTATCGTGGATGCGCTTGCTGTTTAAGTTGGAGATGAAGACCTTGTCGGATTGGGTAGAACAGACGGCAGCGATAGGCCGTGAGTCGCAGAAACGTTTCTTGCAGTATGTGCAGGAGTCGCTGCGAGCCTGTTTTTTGAAGACGGTGGCGGGGATTGCGTTGCCGGGCGAGCTGGAGTTTGGCGACGAGAAGTTCGACACGTTCTTCCCTACGATGATTACGGTGAACAATATAGAGCAGATGAATCAGGCGATAACCGACGCGATGTATGCCATAGAGCGCAACGCCAACGCCAGGATTACGTTTATGCAGCTATCGTTTACCATGAGCAAGTTGATAAAGAAAAGATAATGGAAATTAAAAATTAAGAATTAAAAATTAAAAATTAAGAGAACTTCTAAAAATTCGTTTTATTCGTTATCATGCTTGCATGAAGATTCAAACTATCAATTCGTTAGATTCGTGCGATTCGTGTTCGAAAGTAATAATTAGAGGTTGCCTTAAGAATTAAAAATTAAGAATTAAAAATAAAAAATAAACGATAGTTTGTCATTTTTTTGAATCAAAGTAAGTAAGATAGAAGTAGTAATATATGGAAGATAACAAAGAGATTATTAAAAATCAAGATACACCCATTCCTGAGTCCACGAGCCTGCCGACCGACAACGCCGAAGACGACGACGTAGCAACGGCTGAGGAGATGGAGGCTTTTATACGTGACCGTAGAGAGAAGGAGCGTGGTAAGAAACAGGAGGACAAGGAGGATAGGATAGATGTGTTTGGCGAGTATTCTGCTCCCGAGAACTCTATCGACCCTTATTTGGAGCCCGACCCCACGCTGCCGTGGGTGAAGTATGACGAGGATTTGTTTCTGAGTAGGGGATGCAGAGGGTGTCCGACGTCGTATGTGCCCGTCAGTGAGACCGAGACACGGAGTTGCAGTAAGGTGACGTCGTGCAACTGGATGCGCGGCATCCGCCAGCCAGGGGGTAAGCCTTTCGACTGTGTGGAGGTGCGTTTTAAGAACAACCGCAAGGACTTCTACCGCCTGCCCGACGGGCTGGAGGTGACCGAAGGCGACGTGGTGGCTGTGGAAGGTGTGCCGGGACACGACATCGGCATTGTGAGCCTGACGGGCGAGGTGTGCCGCATACAGATGCAGAAACGGCATGTGGACCCAGCAAGCGAAAACGTGCATAAGCTGTTTCGCCGTGCCAAGAGTTCGGATATAGAGCGTTGGGCGGAGAGCTTGAAAAACGAGCATGGAGCTCTGTTGAAGACCCGCCAGATTGCCTCTGAGCTGAACTTGGAGATGAAGGTGAACGACGTGGAGTATCAGGGCGACAACGCCAAGGCGATATTCTATTATACGGCCGACGACCGCGTGGACTTCCGACAGCTGATCAAGGTGCTGGCTGAGGAGTTTCATGTGCGTATTGAGATGAAGCAGATTGGTGTGCGCCAAGAGGCTGGCAAGGTGGGAGGTCTGGGCACCTGCGGACGTGAGTTGTGCTGCAGCACATGGCTGACCAACTTCAAGTCGGTGACCACCAGCGCCGCCAAGGTGCAGCAGATACTGCCCAACCCGCAGAAATTGGCAGGGCAGTGCGGCAAGTTGAAGTGCTGTCTTAACTTTGAGTGCGAAGTGTATGCCGACGCACTGAAGAAGTTTCCGCCAGCCAATACCGCTATCCGTTTCCAGAAGGGGCTGGCGCTGTATAAGAAAACCGACGTGTTCCGCGGTATCATGTGGTACTGCTACGAAGGGGAGAGCGAGTTGCACGCCATCCCCGCCGAAAGCGTGAAGAAAATCATTGAGATGAACCGCAACCAGGAGTATCCCGAGAAGTTGGAAGACTACCAGGTGGAACTCATGTCGACTGCCGCTCTGCAGCAGGAGACCTCCAATGCCGACTTCGAGCGTGAGCTGCGTCGCATGGCGGACGATATGACGGAGTCGAGCACCGAGAAGGAACCCCGCCGCGACGACCGTCGCGACCGCAAGGGCAACGACCGCAAGGGCAACGACCGTAGGCAGCGCAATGAGATGCGCAGCCGCGACGACCAGCGTATGCGCGACGAGCAGCGTCGCGAGGAAACCCGCCTGCGCAACGCTACCAACAACCGCCACAGCGGTGCACGTAACAACCCTCGCCGCAGTAGCGACAAGGAGAAGAGAAACAACAACCAATAAGAGCCGACCGATATGCGCAAGATGCTTGTTATAATAATGGTGGCAGCGGCCATCTGTCTGCAGGGATGCGACAAGAATGTGGTGTATGCCGAAGAACGCGATGTGGACGAGACCGGCTGGAATATGGACAAGCCAGTGGTGTTTGATGTCAATATTCAAGACACGTTGCAGGTGTACGACTTCTTTATCGATGTGCGCAACAGCGTCCGTTACACCAAGGCCAACACCTTCTTCTTTATCAACACCACTTTCCCCGACGGCAGTGTGGCGTACGACACGTTGGAGTGTCCGCTAGCCGATGTGGACGGACACTGGTATGGCCGTCGCACCGGCCGCTATGTGGACAGTCGCTATGTGTTCAAGCGTCATGTTATCTTCCCCCGAGCTGGAAGGTATCACTTCGACGTGTACCACGGTATGCGCGACACCAATGTGGTGGGGCTGAAAAACGTGGGGCTGCGCATTGAGCGTTTCGGAAAATAACGGGTTGGCATAGCATTAACGTATCAAGGGACTTCTAATTATTACTTTTGAACACGAATTGCACGAATCTAACGAATTTATATTCTGAATCTTCATGCAAGCATGATAACGAATAAAACGAATTTTTAGAAGATCCCATCAATGTATCAACACTAACAGATAAGATATGGCACAGACAAAGAGCAAGAAGGACAGTAGCACGACCATCCGCACGGCATGGAAGATATTTGCTGGGGTGTGGATATTCATCTTCCTTTTTTTCGCCCTGCTCTCGTTGGGATGGTTGGGCTTTATGCCTTCGTTTGAGGAACTGGAAAATCCCCAAAGCAACCAGGCTACCGAGGTTATCTCCGCCGATGGTGAGATATTGGGCTTTATCGGCATCGAGAACCGCTCGAACGTCACCTACGACGAGCTGTCGCCCAATTTGGTCAATGCCTTGATAGCTACCGAAGATGTACGTTTCTACAAGCACTCGGGTATCGACTCGCGCAGTCTGTTCCGCGTGTTTTTTAAGACCCTCTTGGGCCGTCATAGCAGCAGCGGCGGTGGCAGCACCATCACCCAGCAGCTGGCAAAGAACCTCTTCCCCCGTGAGCATAAGGGCATGATAGGCACGGTGTTTTCGAAGTTCAAGGAATGGGTGGTGGCTGTAAAACTGGAGCACAACTACTCGAAGCAGGAAATCATAGCCATGTACTTCAACACGGTGGACTTTGGCAGCAACTCGTTTGGCATCAAAACGGCTTCGAAGACTTTCTTCGACAAGACCCCTGCCGACCTTAGCGTCACCGAGGCCGCCATGCTGGTGGGTCTGCTGAAGGCCCCCACAGCCTATAGCCCCATACTGCATCCCGACAATGCCCTCAACCGTAGAAACACGGTGCTGTCGCAGATGAAACGCTACGACTACCTCAGCGAGGAGGAGTTTGAGAAATATAAGGAAGAGCCGATAGATGTGTCGCGCTATTCGCCCCAAAGCCACAACGACGGCCTTGCAACCTATCTGCGCGAGTATATCCGCAACTATATGAAGGATTGGTGCAAGCACCACCGCAATAGCGAAGGCGAGCACTACGACGTGCATAAAGACGGTCTGCGCATCTACACCACCATCGACTCGCGGATGCAACGCTATGCCGAGGCTGCGGTGCGCGAGCACATGAGCAAAGAGGTGCAGCCCCAGTTCAACCGCGAACTGAAGACACGCGGCGGCAACCCATTCAACGACATCTCTGCCGAGCAGCAGGAGAAGATACTGGTACAGGCAATGAAAAACTCCGACCGCTACTACCAGCTGCACCACAACCAAGGCAAGAGCGACAAGGAGATACGCAAGATTTTCAAGGAGAAGGTGCCCATGCGCGTCTTCTCGTGGAAAGGCAATATCGACACCACCATGTCACCCTGGGACTCGCTGCTCTATTACAAGAAGTTCCTCAACGTGGGCATGATGTCGGTCGAGCCGGGCACAGGCTATGTGAAGGCCTACGTGGGTGGCATCAACTACCGCTACTTCAAATACGACAACGTGATGAGTCACCGTCAGGTGGGCTCCACTTTCAAGCCGTTTGTCTACACCATGGCTCTGCAGGACTTGGGTATGTACCCCTGCACAGAGGTGCCTAATGCGCAGGTCTGCTTCGAGGTGTGGGGACAGCCCGACTGGTGCCCCAAAAACTTGTCACACGAGCGAGAGAACCAGATGGTGACGCTGAAATGGGCGCTGGCCCACTCCATCAACTGGGTCTCCGCCTACCTGATGAAACAGGGGTCGCCCGAACAGGTCATCAGCATTGCCCGCAAAATGGGTATCAACAGCGAGATCGACGCTGTGCCTGCCATCTGTGTGGGTACGCCCGAAATCACCGTCTACGAGATGGCGGGGGCTATGGCCACTTTCGCCAACAAGGGCGAGTATGTCGAGCCTATCTTCATCACCCGCATCGAAGACAGCAAGGGCACCGTGCTCGACCGTTTCACCCCCGAACGCCACGAAGCCATCAGCGAGCGCACCGCCTACATGATGATCGAGCTGATGAAAGGCGTGGTGCAGTGCGGTACGGGTGTGCGTCTTAATTACAAGTATAAACTCAACGAGTTCAGCAACTCCATCGCGGGCAAGACCGGCACCACGCAGAACAACTCCGACTGCTGGTTTGTGGGCATCACTCCCAAGCTTGCCACCGCCATCTGGACCGGCGGCGAGGTGCGCAGCATCCACTTCCGCAATATGACCTTCGGACAGGGTGCCGCGCAGGCACTGCCCATCTTCGGCTACTATATGCGCAGCATCTACACCGACAAATCGCTCAAATTCCCGCGGGGCGACTTCGACCGTCCCAACGTGCCGCTGGATGTGGAACTCGACTGCTCGAAATTCCAGCAAGAGATACAGGAAGAGGATCCGTACTATGACTTCTGATGAATGCGTAAATGTGGGAATGCGTGAATGTGGGAGTGCTTTACCTAACACAACAACACAATCAAACAATCACACATCCAAAAAAGACCTACTGGGATTGTCTCTGGCAGAGCTGCAACAGCTCTGTGCCGAGGAGTCACTGCCCAAGTTTGCTGCCAAGCAGATATGCGACTGGCTTTATGCCAAGCGGGTGGATAGCATCGATGCGATGACCAACCTGTCGCTCAAAGCCCGCAGTCGGCTGAATGAGATAGCCTACATCGGACGGCACACACCCATCGACTGTCAGGTGTCGAACGACGGCACGAAGAAGTACCTCTTTGAAATTGAGAGTGGCGAATCGAGAATGGAGAATAAACATACCCCGGTCTTCGACCACCCCTCTAAAGAGGGGACGGGTGAGGAAGCCAATTCTCAATTCTCAATTCTTAATTCTCAATTTAATAAGTATGTCGAAGCCGTCTACATCCCCGACGGCGACCGTGCCACACTCTGCATCTCTTGTCAGGTAGGCTGTAAGATGGGCTGCCGTTTCTGCGTCACTGGACAGCAGGGCTTTCACGGCAACCTCACCGTCTCCGATATCCTCAACCAGATATTCTCCATCCCCGAAACCGCCAATCTGACCAACGTGGTGTTTATGGGCATGGGCGAGCCGATGGACAACCTCGATGCCGTGCTAGGCGCCACAGAGGTGCTCACCGCCGAATGGGGGCTGGCGTGGAGCCCCAAGCGCATCACCGTCTCCAGCGTGGGCATCATCCCGGGATTGAAACGATTCTTAGATCAAAGTCAGTGCCATCTTGCCGTCAGCCTCCACAACCCCTTCGCCAACGAGCGGCTCGACATCATGCCGGTGCAGAAAGCCTACCCCATTGCCGACGTGGTGGCGTTGCTCAAGCAATACGACTGGGGTGGGCAGCGGCGCGTATCGTTCGAATACACCATGTTTGGCGGTCTCAACGACACCACCCGCCATGCCTCCGAGCTAGTACGGCTGCTGCATGGATTGCGCTGTCGTGTCAACCTCATCCGCTTCCACGCCTCTCCCGGCACCCCCTTCCGAACCTCCACCCCGCAGACCATGACAGCCTTCTGCGACTACCTTAACAACCACGGCATCATCTGCACCATCCGTGCCTCCCGTGGCGAAGACATCATGGCCGCCTGCGGCCTGCTGGCAGGACAAAAATGCTTGAAGTAAGAAGTTGATTTTTAAACTAAAAAGTAAAAACTAAAAAGTTGGCTCCCGCCCTATCCCCTCTTTAGAGGGGTGCCACGAAGTGGCGGGGTATGTTTATATCACAGCCGCCCCGGGCATATTGCGGCTTCCTGCAGCGATCAGCGCCTTGCCGTAGTTTCCCTTATTCGTGACTTGTTTTCTTTCCGGCAGG